>JAGBYV010000031.1 GCA_017628595.1 Alistipes sp. | reverse complement strand
TGCTCATTTACATTTAATGAGGATGGCACTTTCAGTTCAACCTTTGGTCAGCGCACTTCGGGTGGAACATTTACATTCAATGCCGAGACAAATCAGCTGGCGCTCAAATATGAGACCGGCCTTTTGAAGCTGGGTGCAATCAATGCCTATGCTTATATGACTGGTGGCGATTTGCAGATTCTCTTCCCTATGGATAACCTGCTCAAGGTGCTCACATCGCTCGGCTCGGGCACAGGTACGCTGGCTACAATTACCACGCTGCTGAAGAGCTACGATAGTGTGAAGGTTGGTTTCGAGTTTTCAAAATAGATCAGGTGATGAAACACTTTATCTGCATACTTCTAACCCTCTGTGCCGTAGCGTGTAGTCAGCAGGCAAGTGCGCAGTCGTTGGATGATTTGATGCGTGGACTGAGCTCGTTGTTCTCTACGCAGGAGCCCGCCAGTGAAACTCCCAAGGATATATATCCGCCATTGGATGAGTTGTTTGGCCGCTTTAAGTATGATGCTCTGGCAATAGATTACTCGGGCGACAGCACGCTGGCGGCATTGGCCGTATCGACGCTTGAGAGTCAGCTTGCGCTCATCGCCGAGAAGGCTGGTTTTGTGGTCGGACGCGACTATGTGGATGTTACAGATGACGGTACGATGGTTATCGTTCGTGATGGCCACAAGGCGCAGGCCTACTGCTCGTCGTATGACAACCAAACGGGAAAAGCATCGATTATGATGAACCTTGGCGAGCAGAGTGTATATACCACAACCACGGTAACGAAAATCGATAGCCGCTATCGTTTGATGTTCGACGCTACGGAGTTGTTTGCGCTTATGGCCAAGCACTACTCGAAGTTTCAGGATAACACTACCCTGCAGATGGCCAAGGGTGTGATTGATGCATATCCGGGTATTCGTGTAGGTGTGATTCTGCGCCGATAGTAAAACTGTAAATAAAAAAATGAGCCTATCTCCTGAGTGGGATAGGCTCTTTTTTAGTGCTTATAGGTTTGCTATTTGATATATACCTCCAAAAGTTTAGCCTCGCCGCTAAGTGTTACCACATCGGCCTCGGCGGGAATCATCACCAGTTCGTAGGGAGTTATGTGCTCCGTAGTATCCCCCACCTTGATGTCAGCCTCACCCTCGGCGCAGATGTAAAGCACAAACGAGTCGAGTGATGCATAGTCAAACGTAGTCTTGCCCTCCAATGAGATGATGTTGGTTGTAAAGTAGGGGCAATCGACCATGCTGACAGCGCGGTTTGTCTGCAGTGTGTAGTGTTTGTGGCACGATGCGGCATCGCTCGCAAAGTCGATGGCATCCACGGCAAGTGCGGTGTGCAACTCGCGAGCCACACCCTGCTCGTCGGTGCGATTCCAGTCGTAGATGCGATAGGTGATGTCCGATGTCTGCTGAATCTCAATAACATTTACACCACTACCCAGTGCATGAATGGTGCCTGCGGGAATGAAAAATACATCACCAGCCTTCACCTCCACACGGTTCATAATCTCGGGCAGACGATCCTCGTTAACGGCCGAGAGATACTCCTCGCGTGTGATGTTGCGGTTTTTGAATCCGATATATATAGCGGCACCCTCGCGGCATGATGCGATGTACCACATCTCGGTCTTGCCATAGGAGTTGTGACGCTCGGCAGCAAGCTCATCGTCGGGATGCACCTGAACCGATAGCGTGTCGTTACACTCGAGGCTCTTGATTAGAAGCGGAAACGTGAGTCCGTAGCGGTCGTAGTTCTTCTCGCCTATGAGTGAGCCCATATATACCTCGATAATCTCTTCGATGTTGTTGCGCTTGAGGTAGCCATTGGCTACTACAGACTCATCGCCCTCCACGGCTGAGAGATCCCAGCACTCGCCATAGCTCTTCTTGGGGTCAATCTTTGCACCCTTACCCTGCTTTACGCGAGAGAGCAATTCTGTGCCACCCCAAAGACGCTCCTTGAGGCGAGGGATAAATTTTATAGGATACAACATATTACTCCTCAGTAAAAAGACCTTCAACAAACTCTACAACCTCCTCGGCTGTTACATTGAGCGGGAATACCTTCGAGGGCTCCAATGAGAATGTCTCGTGCTCACGCTTGAATGCCTGCTCACCAGCGCCTGTGATGTTGAGCATAATGGTGGCATCCTTCTCTACCTTGCCATCCTGCACGGCTTTGATAAGTGTAGCCGTAGCCACAGCCGCTGCGGGGTGGATATCTACGCCCTCGAGCTCCTCAAAGAGCTTGGCCGCCTTGCGAGCCTGTGCGTTGGTAGCTACGAGGATCTCGCCATTGGTAGCCTTCAACGCATCATACAGACCGCCCTTGATGCCATAGGGAGGCTTGCGGTTAGAGAGAACCTTGGCGTCGATGATCATCACGTCGCGACGTGCCTTGTCGGCATCGTAGGGCAGCATAGCACGTGAGTCGGCACGCCAGGCATCGTACATAGGTACGAATGGCGCATTCTGCGATACCATCAGCTTCATTGTTGTGTTGCCGTACTTGCCATCCTCGATAAGACGCATATTGGCCTCCCATGCGGCGATGGCACCCGTACCGCTACCCACAGCCTGGAAGTAGTAGTCGGGAATACGGCCGATAGTTGTTGCAGCCGAGAGAACCGTTGTAGCCATACCGTCGCGGCGTGCAACATTCTTTGCACCACCCTCAGCATAGAAACGGGGTGACTTGAGCGCCATATCGCTCAGGTGGATAGCGTCGAAGTAGTCGCCACCCTTCTCGCACGAAATGAGCTTTACGCAGGGGTTGATGGGCTTCTCGAACCACATGGCTGAGAGATTGTCGGCGGGCACAGACAGGAGCAAGGGAATGTTATTCTCCGAGCATACCTTCGCAAAGGCGCGGGCTGTATTGCCAGCCGATGCCACCACGAGGATGCGCTTCTCGTCGGGGTTGATGCGTCCGCAGACGCTGTATGCCTCAGTCTCCTTGAATGAGCCTGTGGTCATATTGGCACCATGGCGGGGCGAGTAACCGTTCAGAGTGATGTAGAGGTTCTCCAGTCCGAGGTGCTTCGCCAAGCCCTCGCTGCGATATGTTACGGGCGCAGCCGAGCCCTTCAGCAGACGGCTGATGGGCAGCCAGTCGCAGAAGGTGTAGAAGCCGTAAGCCTCACCCTTGAGTTCCAACTCTTTCTTCTCGTAGATGGCACGCACGAGCGATGGCTCCTGGCACTCCTTATCCTCGAGTACCCAGCCAGTATCCTCAAATGTGCGCTCCGTGGCCACGCATTGCAGCGTATATGCCGTAGGTTTGAAATCTTTCATTTATTGAATGTTTTTGTACTTTTCTGATGTGCAAAATTAATAAATTTCGGCCAAAGATAAGGATATTGCACTATAAATTTGTACATTTGCGTAAAGCGAAAACAAATTAATTAAATATTATTGCTATGAAACGATTTTTTTTGACTCTCTCATTGTGTCTGGCAGCCGTTGTGGCCGTGGCGCAGAATGACAAGAAGACAGATTGGGCACAGTTCTATCGCTATGCCGAGGCTAATAAGACTGTGACAACCCGCCCTGATGCAGTATTTATGGGTAACTCTATTACCGACGGCTGGGCATCGCAGGATCCCGAGTTCTTCAAGCAGAATAACTTCGTAGGTCGTGGTATCAGCGGTCAGACCTCGTCGGAGATGCTTGTTCGCTTCCGTCGCGACGTGATTGACCTGAACCCCCGTTGTGTTGTGATTCTGTCGGGTACGAACGATGTGGCACGCAATAACGGCTTCATCGCACCCGAGAATACGGTGGGTAACATCATTTCGATGTGCGAGCTTGCCAAGGCTAACGGTATCGAGGTGGTGCTTTGTTCTGTTACTCCCACATCGGTCTTTGGCTGGCGTAAGGAGATTTCGCCCGCGCAGCCTATCCGCGACTTGAACAAGATGCTGGAGGCTTACGCCAAGGAGGCTGGTATTCACTTCCTGAACTACTACCCTGCCCTGACTGACGATAAGGGTGGTCTGCCCGAGAAGTGGAGCCGTGATACCTGCCACCCCAATCTGGAGTGCTACCGCACCGTGATGGAGCCTATGGTTTGCGAGGCTATCGACAAGGTGCTGAAAACACCCAAAAAGAAGTTGCATCAGCCTATGCCCGTAGAGTAACGAGGCGCGCAGATAAAATAAACAATTCCGAAGCCCAAGCGGGCCTCGGAATTTTTTTAT
>JAGBYV010000365.1 GCA_017628595.1 Alistipes sp. | reverse complement strand
GTACTATCGGACACGTTGACCACGGTAAGACTACTCTTACTGCTGCGATCACTACAGTTCTTGCAAACAAGGGTTTGTCTGAGCTTCGTTCATTCGATTCAATCGACAACGCACCCGAGGAGAAGGAGCGTGGTATCACCATCAACACTGCACACGTTGAGTATCAGACTGCAACTCGTCACTATGCTCACGTAGACTGCCCGGGTCACGCCGACTACGTAAAGAACATGGTAACTGGTGCTGCTCAGATGGATGGTGCTATCTTGGTAGTTGCTGCTACTGACGGTCCTATGCCCCAGACTAACGAGCACGTTCTTTTGGCAAAGCAGGTAAACGTTCCCCGTATCGTTGTTTTCTTGAACAAGTGTGATATGGTTGACGACGCTGAGATGCTTGACCTCGTTGAGATGGAGGTTCGCGATCTTTTGGCTAAGTATGACTTCGATGAGGACGCTCCTATCATCCGCGGTTCTGCACTCGGTGGCTTGAACGGCGAGCCCCAGTGGGAGGAGAAGATTATGGAGTTGATGAACTCAGTTGACGAGTACATTCCCATTCCTCCTCGTGAGAACGAGAAGCCTTTCTTGATGCCTGTTGAGGACGTATTCTCAATCACCGGTCGTGGTACCGTTGTAACAGGTCGTATCGAGACTGGTATCATCCACGTAGGTGATCCCGTTGAGATCATCGGTTTGGGTGAGAAGACTTTGACTTCAACTTGTACTGGCGTTGAGATGTTCCGTAAGCTCCTCGATGAGGGTGAGGCTGGTGACAACGTAGGTCTGTTGATGCGTGGTATCGATAAGAAGGAGGTTAAGCGCGGTATGGTTGTCGCTAAGCCCGGTTCTATCAAGCCCCACACTAAGTTCACCGCTGAGGTGTATATCCTGAAGAAGGAGGAGGGTGGCCGTCACACTCCGTTCCACAACAAGTATCGTCCCCAGTTCTACCTCCGTACTATGGACGTAACTGGTGAGATCGCACTCCCCGAGGGCGTAGATATGGTAATGCCCGGTGACCACGTAACTATCACCGTTACCTTGATCTATCCCGTTGCATTGAACGAGGGTCTTCGTTTCGCAATCCGTGAGGGTGGTCGTACAGTAGGTGCAGGTCAGGTTCTCGCAATCGTAGAGTAATTTATTTACGATAAAATATCAGAGAGGGGTTTTCCCCGGGATTTCCCCTCTCACTTTTAGGAGCATAGTTCAAGGGTAGAATAGCGGTCTCCAAAACCGTTGATGGGAGTTCGAATCTCTCTGCTCCTGCCAGTTAAAAATAGAAGAAAAAGGAATTATGTTTAATTACGTAAAAGAATCCTATAACGAACTTGTTCACAAGGTGGCATGGCCCTCTTTCCCGCAGTTGCAGAATTCGACAGTTGTCGTAATGGTCGCTTCGGCGATTTTTGCTATTGTGGTGTTGCTGATGGACATTTCATTTGAGAACATCATGGCCGCAATTTATAAGACGTTGGGAAATCTTGGTCGTTAATTGTTGTTTATTAAGACGATGAACGAAATTAAGAAAGATTGGTATGTAGTCCGCGCAATCGGCGGTAAGGAGCATAAGGTCAAGGAGTATATCGAGGCCGAGATCCGACATAACCACTTAGAGGATTACATCTCTCAAGTACTTATTCCCACTGAGAAAGTTTACACCATCCGTAACGGTAAGAAGATCTCTAAGGAGAAGGTTTCTTACCCCGGTTACGTATTGGTTGAGGCGGCTTTCGTAGGTCAGATTCCAATCATTATTCGCAATACTCCCAATGTGTTGGGTTTCCTGGGTGATACCAAGGAGGACAGTCGTCAGATGAAGGCTACACCGTTACGTCCACAAGAGGTGAGCCGAATCCTGGGACGCGTCGATGAACTCAGCACGCAGGATGAAGAGAACGCAGTTCCTTTCGTTGTTGGCGAGACCGTCAAGGTTACAGACGGTCCTTTCTCAAGCTTCCAAGGTACTATTGAGACTGTCGATGACGAGCGTAAGAAACTTACGGTCTCTGTGAAAATTTTTGGTCGCAAGACTCCTATGGAGTTGAGCTTTACACAAGTTGAAAAAGAATAATTAACCAAGGAAAATTATGGCAAAAGAGGTTGCTGCATTTATTAAATTGCAGATCAAAGGTGGTGCTGCCAATCCTTCGCCCCCCGTGGGTCCTGCGCTGGGTTCTAAGGGAGTCAATATCATGGACTTCTGCAAGCAGTTCAACGCACGTACTCAGGATAAGGCGGGTAAGGTTCTTCCAGTCATCATTACAGTTTACACAGATAAGTCGTTTGACTTTGTTGTTAAACAGCCACCCGTAGCCATTCAGCTCAAAGAAGCAGCTAAGGTTAAGGCAGGTTCAGCACAGCCCAATCGTTCAAAGGTTGGTGAGGTGACTTGGGAGCAGGTCAAGGCTATCGCCGAGGACAAGATGCCCGACATGAACTGTTTTACTGTTGAGGCTGCTATGCGTATGGTTGCCGGTACTGCGCGCAGTATGGGTATCAACGTAGTTGGTGAATTTCCTAACATGTAATTAGTATTACCAGAATGAGTAAATTGACAAAAAATCAAAAGGCAGCCTACGCCAAGGTTGAGCCCCACAAGGCATACAAATTGTCTGAGGCAGCATCTCTTCTGAAGGAAATTACCTTTACGAAATTTGATGCTTCAGTTGATATCGACGTGCGTCTGGGTGTTGACCCTCGTAAGGCGAACCAGATGGTTCGTGGCGTAGTAACATTGCCCCACGGTACAGGTAAGACTGTTCGCGTGTTGGTGTTGTGTACTCCCGATAAGGAGGCCGAGGCTCAGGCTGCTGGTGCAGATTATGTAGGTTTGGACGAGTATGTAGATAAGATCAAGGCCGGTTGGACCGACGTAGATGTTATCATCTGTACTCCCAATGTAATGGGTAAGGTAGGTGCGCTGGGTCGTATTCTCGGTCCTCGTGGTCTTATGCCCAACCCCAAGACAGGTACCGTTACAATGGATGTTGCTAAGGCCGTTGCTGAGGTAAAGGCTGGTAAGATCGACTTCAAGGTTGACAAGTATGGTATCATCCACACTTCTGTAGGTAAGGTATCTTTCACTCCCGAGCAGATCATTGACAATGCTAAGGAGGTTGTGAACACTATCATCAAGTTGAAGCCTTCGGCTGCTAAGGGTACTTATGTTTTGAGCATCTATCTCTCAACTACCATGAGCCCGGGTATTCAGGTTGATCCCAAATCAGTAGAAACGAAGTAAAGAAGGAGGATTAAGAGATGACAAGAGAAGAGAAATTGGCCGTTATTAACGGTCTTGCAGAGCAACTCAACGCATACCCTCACTTCTATATTACCAACATCGAGGCTTTGAACGCCGAGCAGACTGCAAAGTTGCGTCGCAAGTGCTTTGAGAACAACATCAAGCTCGTAGTAGTTAAGAATACGTTGTTCGGCAAGGCATTGGAGAAGGCTGAGAAGGCTGATGCTGATTTGGTAAGCGTATTGGAGGGTTCTACCTCTGTTATGTTCGCTGAGACAGGTAAGGCACCTGCCGTTGTAATCAAGGAGTTCCGCAAGTCATGCGACAAGCCCGTATTGAAGGCTGCATACGTTGAGGGCTGCGTTTACGTAGGCGACAACCAGTTGGAGACGCTTTGCAACATCAAGAGCCGCGAGGAGCTTATCGGCGATATCGTCGCATTGCTTCAGTCACCGGCCAAGAATGTTATTTCTGCATTGCAGGGTAGTGCAGGTCATAAGATTGCCGGCTTAGTTAAGGCACTCGAAGAAAGAAACAACTAATCAAAACAAAAACAAAAAAAACTTAAAAAATTATACAACTATGGCAGATATTAAGGTATTGGCAGAGGAGTTGGTAAACTTGACTGTTAAGGAGGTAAACGAGTTGGCTACTATCCTCAAGGAGGAGTACGGTATTGAGCCAGCTGCTGCAGCTGTTGCAGTTGCTGCTCCTGCTGCTGCAGGTGAGGCTGCTGCTGCTGAGAAGCCATCTTTC
>JAGBYV010000364.1 GCA_017628595.1 Alistipes sp. | reverse complement strand
GCAATTTCAATACCACGCGAGTTTCACCATTTTCGAGTTTTTCTTCCTGATATGCTGCACTCATGATGCTCAAGAACATACGGTCTACACCGATAGATGTTTCGATTACATACGGTACATAGCTTTCGTTGATTTCCGGATCAAAGTACTTGATGCTCTTGCCAGAGAACTTTTCGTGCTGGCTCAAGTCGAAGTTAGTACGAGAGTGGATACCTTCCACTTCCTTGAAACCGAACGGCATCAGGAATTCGATGTCAGTAGCAGCATTCGCATAATGAGCCAACTTGTCATGATCGTGGTAACGATAGTGGTCATCACCGAAACCAAGAGCCTTGTGCCATTGCAAACGGATTTCCTTCCACTTCGCAAACCATTCGAGTTCAGTACCCGGCTTCACGAAGAACTGCATTTCCATCTGTTCGAACTCACGCATACGGAAGATGAACTGACGAGCCACGATTTCGTTACGGAAAGCCTTACCAATCTGAGCGATACCGAAGGGGAGCTTCATACGGCCCGTCTTCTGCACGTTGAGGTAGTTCACGAAGATGCCCTGCGCCGTCTCGGGACGGAGGTAGATAGTGCTCGCACCATCGGCCGTCGAGCCCATCTGCGTAGAGAACATAAGGTTGAACTGGCGAACGTCGGTCCAGTTGCGTGTGCCAGAGATGGGGCATACCACCTCGCAGTCGAGAATGATCTGCTTGAGCTCGGCAAGGTCGTTGTCGTTCAATGCATCAGCAAAACGCTTGTGAACAGCGTCACGCTTTGCAGCAATCTCCAAAACGCGGGGTGATGTTGCACGATACTGAGCCTCATCGAAAGCCTCTCCGAAACGCTTCTTGGCCTTGTCAACCTCCTTCTGAATCTTCTCATCCTGCTTTGCCATCCACTCCTCGATCAGAACGTCAGCGCGGTAACGCTTCTTCGAATCCTTATTGTCGATCAAGGGGTCATTGAATGCAGCAACGTGACCAGATGCCTCCCATGTGCGGGGGTGCATGAAGATGGCAGCATCAATACCAACGATATTCTCGTTGAGCTTAACCATTGAATCCCACCAGTAACGCTTGATGTTATTCTTGAGCTCGACGCCATTCTGGCCATAATCGTAAACGGCTCCAAGACCGTCATATATCTCGCTTGAAGGGAAGATAAAACCATACTCCTTGCAGTGTGCGACCAATTTCTTAAACAACTCCTCCTGTGTCATAATATTCTATATTTTTTGTGATTTCTTATTCTATCTTGCAAAGATAGAAATTTTCTGCTAAAAGTACTCTTTTTTGTCGACTTTATCGTAGATAAAAAAAGCCGAGAGGATATCTCGGCATTTTTTTTACATCAAACCATCTCGCAGAAATGAGAAATTACCTTCTGAAGAGATGATTATGTGGTCCAGCAGCTTGATGTCGAATAACGCTGCGGCATCCTTGAGTTTTCGTGTGAGAGTCTTGTCAGCAGCACTCGGCTCGGCGGCTCCCGAAGGGTGGTTGTGAACAAGGATTATCTGCGTTGAGAGCAACTCCAGCGCACGCTTTACGATGATGCGATGATCCACAACCGTTGACTGCACGCCACCCTGGCTTACGCGCTGACGCTCAAGTAGTCTGTTTGATGATGTGAGATACAATGCCCAGCACTCTTCGTGTGTCATACCCTCGAAAATGGGTCGCATGACGCGTGCTACGTCGCTGTCGCTGGTGATGCACTCTACGTCGCGTGAGGTGGAGCGTGCTACTCTTCTCCCATACTCGGCTGCAAGCGCCAGTCGCTCGGCACGACGAAGGCCGAGACCCTCGGACATTCTTAGACGGCTTAAATCGGTGTGGGCTATTTGTGCCAGCGAACCGCACGAATGTAGTAGTTTGCCGGCAATACCTTTGGGATCTCGATTGTCATCATCGGACTCTATAAGTAGTGCCAGCAACTCCTCATCGGTGAGCGCACTTGCGCCACGAGAGCGTAATCTATCGTGCAGATTCTTCATGTGTTATTTATTGCTCTTGAGCAGTCTCTGCTACTGTTTCGTTTGCGCTTTGCTCGCCACTTGGGGTTTTGCTCTTGCTTGTGCGACGACGACGCGTACGAGGCTTTTTTGCTTTAGCTACCTCCTCGCTATTTGCCGTATCCTCAACCTTGAGGCTATTCTCGGCGGGGGCAGCAGCTTCTACTGCAACCTTATCCTCTGTTGCCTCAGTGTTGGGCTTTGCCTCTTTCTCTGCCTTGGGCTTTCTGGTGCGAGGCGCTCGCTTGGGTGTGTTTTCCTGAGTCTTCTCTTCTTTCTCCTGAGTCTTCTCCTCTTTTACCTCCAATGCAGGCTCATTCTCCTGCTTGGGTGCAGGGTTGTTTTGCTTCTGCTTAGGTGACTTTTGAGGCTTCGTCTCGCTCTTTGGAGTGTTCCCCTCGATGTTGTCCAGCTTATCCATCAACTTGTTGCAATCCGTATCATTGAAACCCTGCGATACGGAGAATGCAGCACGTTGCTCGGCCTCTTTCTTCGACTCGCCAGCGCCATATCCAACCTCAATACCATCGATGAGCACCTTCGAGTAGAAGAATGGATGTGATGCCGAGTAGGTCTTGTCGTGCACGGTGGTGAAGTTGATCGTATGGTGATTCTTTTGGCACCACTCAATCAGGCGGCTCTTGAAATCGGTCTCGGCTTCAACCAGTTTGTCGGGCTTGAGATAATCCACGAATATCTTGTTGATAAGCAGACGATTTACAAAATCGTAACCCTGGTCAAGATATATTGCTCCCATCATAGCCTCAAAGGCGTCGCCATAGATGTGCTTCTGAGATGAGTTGTTGGTTGAGTTGGTGATTACATGGGCATCCAGTCCGATGCGTTTAGCTACGGCGTTGAGCGATTGACGTGATACGATCTTCGAGCGCATCTGCGTGAGAAAACCCTCATTCTTGTCGGGATGCTCAATGAAGAGATAGTCCGATGTTACGGTCTCAATCACTGCATCGCCCAAAAACTCCAGTCGCTCGTTGTTGATGTGCTGGCCGTTGTTTAGGGTGATGGATGCCGATTTATGAATCAGAGCCAATTTGTATAACTCGATATTGTGCGGTATGAAACCGAACATGTCGTCAATGGCGCGGTAGAACATCTTGTCCTCGCCGAAATTACGGCGCCATGGACGAAGAAGAAAATCTATCAATGTGGTAAGTTTTTACTGATTTATAATAACATAATGGCTGTCACACATTGTGTCCGACAGCCTCTTCATTGGTGACTCCGCCACGGCGGAGCATAGTTACATTTTACGGAATATAATCGACGAGTTGTGACCGCCAAAACCGAACGTATTGCTCAATGCGCAGCGTACATCACGATGCGCAGCTTTGTTGAGTGTAAGGTTGAGTTTGGGATCTATCTCAGGATCGACGTTCTCCACATTGATGGTGGGGGGTATCACGCCACGCGAAATGGCCATCACACAGGCTAAAGCCTCTATGGCAGCCGTGCCGCCCAGCAGGTGACCCGTCATCGATTTGGTCGAAGATATATTCATCGTATAGGCGTGCTCGCCGAAGAGGCTCTGTATGGCCTTGATTTCGGCAACGTCGCCCAGGTTTGTGGAAGTACCGTGTGCGTTGATATAGTCAATATCTTCAGGCTCAAGCCCTGCATCGCGCAGAGCCTCGCGCATCGCCATCATGGCCCCTTTTCCCTCGGGATGGGGAGCCGTCATGTGATATGCATCGGCCGACATGCCGCCTCCGACAACTTCGCAATAAATCTTTGCTCCACGCTTCTGTGCATGCTCCAGCTCCTCGAAGATCAAGGCGCCACCACCCTCGCCAATCACAAAGCCATTACGATCCTTGTCAAAAGGACGTGAGGCATGTGCGGGGTCATCATTGAAGGTTGACAGTGCCTGCATTCCGCAGAAACTGCCCACACCGGGCTCATTGATCGATGCCTCCGAACCACCCGTAACGATCATATCGGCCTTACCCCAGCGGATGAGGTTGAGGGCGTCGATCATGGCATGGTTTGATGAGGCGCAGGCCGAAACCGTTGAATAATTCGGGCCCATGAAGCCATATTTGATAGAGATAAAGCCAGCGGCAAGATCCACTACCATGCGAGGAACAAAAAATGGACTAAATCGAGGGGTATAATTCCCCTCGATATAGCCCTTACTCTCTTCGTAGAACGTTGTTGTTCCACCTGTACCAGAGCCCCAAACTACACCTACTCGCTCTTTGTCGATGGTGTCGTTGTCCACTACACCGGCATCTCTCAAGGCTTCATCAGCCGAGATCATAGCCCACTGTGCAAAGCGGTCATATTTACGAACCTCCTTACGGTCGAAATAGCGGCTCCAGTCGTAATCTTTTACTTCGCAGGCAATACGTGAACGGAATTTAGAGGCATCAAACAGAGTGATTTCGGTAGCTGCACTAATGCCTTTTTCGAGGTTAGCGAAATACTCATCAATGGAGTGTCCCAAGGGATTGATAGTTCCAATACCCGTAACTACAACTCTTCTGCCCGCCATGACTCCTTAACGTGCTGCGAATTATATGATTTTTTAATTATTTAGTGTGTGCCTCAACGTACTCGATAGCAGCACCAACGGTTGTGATCTTCTCAGCATCCTCGTCGGGAATCTGGATATCGAACGCCTTCTCGAACTCCATGATGAGCTCAACTGAATCCAAAGAATCTGCACCGAGGTGAGCAGTGAAGCTTGCTTCGGGTACAACCTCTTCTGCCTTAACGCCCAACTTGTCTACGATAATCTTAACAACTTTTTCTTGAATCTCTGACATAACTTTCAGTTTTTAATTTAACAATAGTTTAGTTGTGTGAGTTAATATCTTCTCAATTCTT
>JAGBYV010000363.1 GCA_017628595.1 Alistipes sp. | reverse complement strand
AGAAGACTATCCTGTTCAATCTATCGGGTCACGGTATGATTGATTTGTATTCTTTTGAGCAGTATTTTGCCAATAATTTGGTGGATCACGATCTGCCCGAGGAGGATATCCGTCGTGCTGTAGATCAGTTGGATAAGATTATCAAGTAGAGATTCACTATCATACAAAAATGGCTCTCTGCTAAAAAGCGGATAGCCATTTATTTTACTCCATAGGGAAGATTCTTACATCGGTGATTCCTTCCAGTTCGCTTTTCAGTCGCTCGATGTCGGTCACCTCATCTACCTCGCCGTAATGGTAGGGGTAGAATATGCGGGGACGTATCGCCTTGATGGCCTCTACGGCCTGATCGACGGTCATGGTATAGGGCTGATTGACGGGCAGGAATGCTATGTCGATATCCTTCAGCGCCTTCATTTCGGGCGTCAGTTCCGTGTCGCCTGCTATGTATATGCGCAGACCTGTTGCCAACTCGACTATATAGCCGCAATCCTCGCGTGCCTGTGGGTGGAAATCGGTGTGCCCCTCGGTGGTGTTATATGCTGCTACGGCCTCTACGGTCAAACCCTCCCAGGGTTGAGCCTTCAGCCCCGGTGTCATTACTACGGCCTCGCCATCGAAGACCTCAGCTGACGTCTTGTCACATAGGATGATGCTTTTGTTGGTGGTGATGTCGTCAATGGCCGCACGATCCAGGTGGTCATAGTGAGAGTGCGTTACCAGCACCATGTCGGCCTTGGGCAGACGAGCATACTCGGCATATTGCAATACAGGGTCGTTGTAGATGTGGCGCTGGCCAATCTGTATCGAGAATGAGGCGTGCTTGAAGAAGGTAAACTTTACGTCGTTACATTCGGCATCCTGCACAATATCGGTAGGATATGTGGGCGCGGGCTTGCCCGAGAAAATAGAAAATATTGACATCGTAATAGTGTTTTAATTATTCATTTTTAGGGTGGTGGCACAGGCCCAAAACCTATGCGCCAAAGACAAAGATAAGTATTAGAAATGAAAAATTCAAGATTTTTTACGGGCAATGGCGTAATGCCTGTGCATGAGCGCGGGACAATGCTTTTTGTTGATAAAATTGGGGTATTTTTTTTGGGCGATAGGTTAAAAAGAAGTAAATTTGCAAGATAGAATATGTTTTAATTACAACCCATTATGTTTTCAATTTTATATTACATTTTCACCTTGTTGCAGGTTACTGTTTTGTTCATCGTTTCGATCATTGTTTTGATTGTAACATATCCTTTTGACAAGAGTCGTCGTTGGGTACACGAGTGCTCGCGTTTGATCTGTTTCTTGCTTTACGATTTATTCCCCTTCGCAAAGCGTACGATAGAGGGTGTAGAGTATATTGATGAGAAAAAACCATACGTCATGGTGCTGAATCATAACTCGGGTTTTGATATCTTTACTGCATACAAGATTCCGCTTAACTTCCGCTGGGTGTCCAAGCGTGAGGTCTTCTGGGTTCCTTTTATGGGTCCGTTGCTCTCTATT
>JAGBYV010000362.1 GCA_017628595.1 Alistipes sp. | reverse complement strand
TTTACTTTGCATAAATATGATCCTTCAGTTTTGTTAAAAACAGATATGTTAAAAAATAGTCATGTGGTAAGTACCACATTTTTATGAGGAGTTCGTGGCGCTGTTGTGATTGAGTTGCCACAAAAAACTTGACTTTTGTCAACACGATAGTATAATTAGCACATAGATTCAGCGTGTTTTTGCGGGATTTTGGAGAGAGTGACAACAGCTGCGATTGTGCAGTGTGGTGCTTCTCTCTTTTCTCGGTGTGGTTGCCACACCCTTTATTTCGTAAAGACACGGGAAACCGTTCTTTAATACAAAATAGGAGGAACAAGAAATGAAAAAGTTTTTGGCACTTTTCCTGGCTCTGCTGATGACCATGGCCGTCGTGACCGGCTGCGGTAACAAGGAGCCTGCAGCTGATGGCGGCGACGATGCTGCTACCACTGACACCCTCGTGGTTCTGTCTTCCGGCGCATTCCAGGGCACCTGGGATCCCACCGGTAACACCATCCTGTCCAACAAGCATCTGGAGTGGGTCGTGTTCGATCACCTGATCCGCAAGGATGCCAACGGCAACCACGTCCCCGGCATGGCTGAGTCCTGGGAGTACATGGAAGATGGCTACACTCTGCAGATCAAGCTGCGTGAGGGTATCAAGTTCCACGATGGCTCCACCTTCGACGCTGAGGACGTCGCTGCTACCATCGCATGGACCACTCGTCCCGAGTCCTCCCGTTACGGCGACTGGGGCTGCAAGTGGGAGTCCGAGATCGTTGATCCTCTGACCATCAAGATTTGGCCCACCAATCAGATGCCCTGCGCCGAGCTGTATGACCTGCTGTACGTGGACGCTATGCTGTCCGCTGACGACGTCGCTGCCGGCACTCTGAACGATACCATGAACGGTACCGGCGCTTACAAGTTCGTCAAGTTCGAGAATGAGACCGCTTACCTCGAGGCCTTTGCTGATTATTGGGATCCCGCCAATGCAGCCAAGATGCCCTTCTGCGAGTATAAGTATGTTGCTGAGTCCTCCACCCGTATGGCTGCTCTGCAGACCGGTGAGGCTCACCTGATCGAGCGTGTTGACATCGAGCAGGTTCCCGTCCTCGAGGCTGACCCCACTGTTGAGGTCATCAAGGCTTACGTGGACGAGCAGAAGTACATGATCTTCAAGTGCACTCAGGGCGTGATGCAGGAAGAGCTGGTCCGTAAGGCCATCTCCTATGCCATCGACCGTGAGACCATCGTCAACGACATTCTGCAGGGTTACGGCGTCCTGGCTGATGCCTACACCTCTCATGTGAACCCCATGTATGTCCCCGCTGAGGGTCTGCCCACCTACGATCCCGCTAAGGCTGCTGCCCTGCTGGAAGAGGCTGGCTATCCCGGTGGCGAGGGCCTGCCCAAGATCAAGTACATCACCTCCACCGGTCTGTATCCCAAGACCAAGGAGTACGCTGAGTACATCGTTTCCACTCTGACTGAGGTTGGCTTCGACATCGAGCTGGTGGTCGAGGAGACCGCTATCTGGGAGCAGCACCTCTATGAAGAGGATTCCTGCCTGATGTGCGACACCGGTTGGATGAACGTCGGCGGCGCTACCAACTTCATCCTGGGCACTCACTACAGAGGACCCGGCCGCTGCAACTTCTCCAGCTATCCTGAGGTCGATGCCGCTCTGGACGCCGAGTCCACCTGCACCGATCCCGCTGCCCGTAAGGACATCATCCAGAACCAGCTCTATCCTCTGCTGGTCGAGACCAACACCAACATGCCTCTGTTTGACTCCGTGCTGGTGTATGCCTGCTCCGCTAACATGCAGGGTCTGGAGATCATGCCCACCTCCAACATCAACTTCGCCGCTCTGTCTCTGGGCTAATTCCCTGAAAGCAATTTAACGAAGATATAGCTTCGGTGGCCCGGCATAGGTCTCACCTATGCCGGGCCTTTTAAAAACGCGAAAGGAGATCGTACCCGCATCCAGTGCCGGTACCGGTAATTTCTATGCTCACTACGATTATAAAACGACTTTTGCAGGGTTTACTGGTGGTTATCGCTGTTCTGGTCGTTACATTTGTGCTTCTGCGCTTGATCCCCGGTGATCCTGCGCGATCTGTGGCCGGCAACGCCTCGGAAGAAGTCGTCGAACAGCTCCGTGAGGACATGGGCCTCAATGACCCCATCTATGTGCAGTTCGTCGACTATATTAAGAACATCTTCAAGGGCGATCTGGGTTACTCCTACTTCTGTAAGGATGAAGTCGGCAATGTTATCGCCGGCTCTTATAAGGCTACGCTGGTCATGATCGGCCTGGCCTTGCCCTCGGCAATCATTTTGGGATTGCTCTTCGGCTTACTTGCTTCGATATTTAAGGACTCGATCATCGATCGTGTCGTCAGTGCCTGCGCGGTGCTTGTCCAGTCCATGCCCAACTACTGGGTGGCGGTCATGCTCATTCAGATCGTGGCCGTGAAGCTGAGATGGCTGCCTGCGTCGGGCTTTAAGGGGATCGAGTACGCGATCCTGCCTGCCATCGTTCTGGGTCTGCCTCTGGCCGGCGTTTTCGCAAGAAACGTCCGCGTCAATATGCTGGGCAGTATGCAGCAGAACTTCTCCAAGGCAGCCAAGGCCCGCGGTGTCCCCTATTTCACCACGCTTATTGGCTATTCCTTCCGCAATATCCTGGTGCCCTTCCTGACCCTGGTTGGCTCCCAGCTGGGCTTCATGGTGGGTAACTGCCTGGTTATTGAAAATATCTTCGGCTATCCCGGCCTCGGATTGCAGATCCTGAACGCAATCCTGCGCCGTGACTATTATCTGGTACAGGGCCTGGTGGTGCTGTTGGCCGCAATCTTCATCATCATCAACACCATCATCGACATCTCTTATCTGTACCTCGATCCCAGAATCCGCAAGGCACAAGGAGGTCTGTAATATGGCAGCAAAAGTTAAAGAGGCCTCGGCCGCCAAGAAGGGTAACTGGCTCAAGAGCTTCCTGAAGTTCTGCAAGAAGAACCCTGCCTTTACCATTGGCTTTGTGATTATGCTGGCCATCGTGATCATCGCGGTGTTTGCCGAGCAGATCGCACCCCATGATCCCACGCTGAACAACCCCAAGATCGCCCTGATGAAGCCCTTTACCGATCCTGAGTACATTCTGGGTACGGACTACATCGGACGCTGCCTCCTGTCCCGCATGATCTTCGGTATCCGCACCTCCGCTCTGCTGTGCGTCACCGCCGTTGTCTGCGCCGTGACACTGGGCGTGTCCGTGGGTATCATCTCCGGTATGAACTATCCCGGCAAGACCGACAGCGTCCTCATGCGTGTGGTCGATGTCCAGATGGGCTTCCCCTTCATCGTTCTGGTCATCATCCTCATCTCTCTGTTTGGTACGACCCACCCGGCACTGATTCTGTTGCTGGCCCTGTCCTTCTGGGCGCCTTATGCCCGTAACATCCGCGGTACCGTCATGGTGGAGAAGGAAATGGACTACATTTCTGCCGCCAAGCTGATGGGCGCCAGCAAGCTGCGCATCGCCACCCGTTATCTGGGCCGCAATGTGCTGCCCGGCGTGCTGCCCGTGGTTCCCATGGACCTGTCTGCCGCCATCGTTATCGAGTCTCTGCTGGCATACATGGGCCTCGGCGTCCAGCCTCCCGGAATCTCTCTGGGTAACATCATGGGCGACGGTAAGAACTACATCGCTACCCACTGGTGGATCACCGCTATGTCCGGTATCCTGATCGTCATCATGGCTATTGCCCTGACGCTGATCGGTGATGCACTGCATAAGCACTTCGATCCCAAGCTGAAGGACTGATGTAGTGGAGGTATCTAAACATGGAAAACAAGAATAATGATATGCTGTTGGAAGTTAAGGACCTCCGTACCTACTTCCATATGCCCAACGGCACTGTGATCAAGGCCGTTGAAGGCGTGAACTTTACGCTGAAAAAGGGTAAGGTTCTGGGTATTATCGGTGAGTCCGGCTCCGGTAAGAGCGTTACCTCCCGTGCGATCATGCAGATCGTGGATAAGCCCGGCCGCATTGAGAGCGGTGAGGTTATCTTCAAGGGTGAGAACCTTCTGGAGAAGAACGATCGCGAGATGTCCCGTATCCGCGGTCAGCAGATCTCCCTGATCTTCCAGGACCCCAACACCTCTTTCAACCCCTATATGACCATCGGCGCCCAGCTGCGCCAGGCATACCGTGTCCATAAGAAGAAGGCCACCAAGCAGGAGTGCGAGGATGCTGTCCGCGACGCACTGAAGCTGGTGGGTATCAACAACTGGGAAGAGGTCTGCAAGTGCTATCCCTGCCAGTTCTCCGCCGGTTTCCGTCAGAGAATCTTTATCGGTATGGCCATGATCTTCAAGCCCGACCTGCTGATCGCCGACGAGCCCACCACCAGCCTCGGCATCACCATTCAGGCTGAGATCATTCAGGCACTGAACGACATTAAGGAGAAGGTGGGTAACTCCGTTATCATCATTACCCATGACTTCGGTGTTGTCTCTCAGTTTGCTGATGACATTTTCGTCATGTATGCCGGTCGCTGTGTGGAGTACGCTCCCAAGCGCGATCTGCTGGTTGCACCCCGCCATCCCTATACTGTTGGTTTGCTGCGTTCTGTGCCTCTGCTGGAAGCACGCAAGACCAAGCGCCTCAAGTCCATCCCCGGCTTCCCGCCCGATATGGCCAATCCTCCCAAGGGTTGTCCCTTTGCCATCCGCTGCGATCATGCCCAGCCCAAGTGCTTCGAGGAGCAGCCTGAACTGGTGCATATCAGCGAGGATCGTCTGGTGGCCTGCCACTATCCGCTGATGGATTACGAGACGTCTCAGGATACACAATTGGATTGAGGTGAACGAGCATGGCTGAACCTATTTTGAAAGTTGATGGCTTGAAGAAGCATTACCCCATTTGCAAGGGTATGTTCAACAAGCAGGTTGCCACCCGCTACGTTGTGGATGGCGTTGATATTGAAGTGTTCCCCGGCGAGACCGTGGCTCTGGTCGGTGAGTCCGGCTGCGGCAAGACCGTGCTGCTGCGCGTGCTGCTGGGTATTGAAGAGCCCACCGAGGGCGATGTCTACTACTACGGCAAGAACCTCAAGGAGATGTCCAAGACCGAGCGTCGCGAGATCCGCCGCAAGGTACAGATGATTTTCCAGGATGCCGCTTCTGCACTGCATCCCCGTTTCTCCATCCTCGAGTCCCTGTCCGAGCCTCTGATTCTCGGCGGTATGACCGACAAGGAAGAGATCGACAAGCGTGTCTGCGAGACGCTGGAGAAGGTGGGTATGGAGCCCAGCTACCGCTTCCGTAACCCCGACTCTCTCTCCGGCGGTCAGCGTCAGCGTATTCTGATCGCCCGTGCTCTGGTAGAGCGTCCTGAGCTGATTCTGGCCGACGAGCCCATCTCCGCACTGGATGTTTCTCTGCAGGCGCAGGTGCTGAACCTGCTGATGGATCTGCAGGACGAGTATAAGCTCTCCATGCTGTTCGTGGCTCACGATCTGGCCGTGGTGCGTCAGATCGCCACCTACATTCTCATCATGTATGCCGGCCACATTCTGGAGTCCGCTCCCGCATCTGAGATCTACTCCAACGCAATGCACCCCTACACGCAGGTGCTGCTGGAGTCTGCACCCAGCATTTCCAAGGGCGTCCGCAAC
>JAGBYV010000030.1 GCA_017628595.1 Alistipes sp. | reverse complement strand
CTCGCCCAGACGTTCAACTATTTCGGGATTAAGATAAAATTCGAAAGGCTCGCCCTCCTTATCAAAACGCTGCACTGCAATGATATTGCGACGCACACCCACCTGCGGTGCGGCAATACCCACACCCTCGGCCTCGGGGTTCTGCACCGTCAGAAGCATACGCTCACGCAGAAGAGCATACTCCTCCGAGCGGAGCATCTGCTCGCTGACCGGGAGCGACTCCTTGCGTAGTAGCAAAGAGTCGGTCGGATCAGCAATACTCAACACGCGCATAATACCATCACCTGAGGCATGGATCACATCCCGCTCAGATGCGGTGAATCCCTCGCCGCAGGCAACAAGTCCCACAGTGGCTGCAATCATCAGCAAAAGGCGTTTCATTACTATACTCGCTCCTTGATATCCTCGGGCAACTCGGGTGTTGCACCAGCCTGCGTGCAGACAAACGCTGCAGCCTCAACGGCCAGCATATGCGCCCAGCGCACCTCCAGACCGCCCAGCATACCCGACACGAATACTCCGGTAAAGGCATCACCCGCACCAACGGTATCGACAACCTCAACCTTGGGAGTAGGCACGCACGATGCGTTCTCATCCATGCAATATACGAAGCTACCCTCCGTACCGCACGTAACAACCAGCATATCGAGACCGTAATTATCAATCAGGACATGTGCTACCGAGTGCTGATCGGTGAACTCGATGCCAACCAGGCGGCACACCTCCTCCAGCTCCTCATAATTGACCTTGATCATGTCGCTCATCTTGAGTGACGACTCAATAATCTCCTTAGAGTAGTAGTTGCCACGAAGGTTGATGTCGCACACCTTCACAGCCTCCTCGGGCATAGCTGCGACATATGCCTCGATGGTCTTGCGTGAGGTCTCGCTGCGCTGCGCCAGAGTACCGAAGCATACAACGGCGGTATGCTTTGCCAGCTCCTCCATCTCCGCAGTAAAGGGGATGTTGTCCCATGCTGCGCCCTCGCGGATGTCGTACTGGGGTACACCCTCATCGTCAAGAGTCACATCCACAGTACCCGTGGGATAGGGAACAGTGTGCAGCGTTGCATCCAGACCCTTCTCCTTGATTGCCGAGCGAATCTCCTCGCCCAGAGCATCGTCACCCACTGCACTTATCAGATATGCCGGCATGCCGCACTGTGCCACATGGTGTGCAAAGTTGGCAGGGGCACCGCCCAACTGCTTACCCTCGGGGAGCATATCCCACAGTACCTCGCCAAGACCGACGACGAACATTTTATTTGTAAGATCCATCTTTTTTCTATTTTTATTGTTAATTACTTTTCGCCACAAAAAACCGGAATTAAAGAAAACTCCGCATTTTACCGATACAAATATAGAAAAGTGTTTTGTTAATCGCAAAAATAAATTTTGTTATAGGCGTGGGTTGTAGTATATTTGCAGAAAGAATATTGCCATGAAGCAGTCAACGACGATAAACTACGAGCACTACGACTCGCTGCAGGATTTACCCGCCCAGGACTACACACTTATCCAGGCGGCAAGAGTGGCGACCAAGTCATCTCATGCGCCCTACTCCCACTTTAGGGTTGGTGCGGCGGCGCGGCTTCGTAGCGGAGAGATAATCTCGGCGGCCAACTGCGAGAGTGAGGTATTCCCATCGGGCATGTGCGCCGAGCGTTCGCTCATCTACTTCCACGCAAGCAACCATCCTGGCGATGCAATTGAGGCGCTGGCCATTGCATCCTCACCCTCGGAGCGCGAGTGCTACCCCTGTGGTGCATGCCGACAGGCATTGCTCGATGCCGAAGCAAGACAGAAGTCCCCGATTCGCATCCTGATGGCAAGCGACAGTACGGCAACAGTGGTGGAGAGCGCCGAAGTGCTGCTACCCTTTACATTCAAACTGTAGAATATGATACACCCAAAAGATATACTTTACGAGGATAACCACATAATCGTGGTGAACAAACGCTGTGGCGAGCTGGTACAGCCCGACCGTGAGACCGACGAGGCGCTGGAGAACGACATCAAGACGATGATTAAGGTACGCGACCACAAGCCCGGAGATGTTTTTCTGGGCGTGGTGCATCGCATCGACCGCCCCGTGAGTGGCGCGGTGCTCTTTGCCAAGACATCGAAGGCTCTCACGCGTCTGAATGAGATGATCTGCACGGGCGAGATTCACAAGACCTACTGGGCCATCACCGAGGCTCGTCCCCAGATGGAGGAGGGTTCGCTCACGCACTACATCGTGCGCGATGGTCGCACCAACCGTTCGCGTGCCTACGACAAGCCCAAGGCCGATGGCAAGAAGGCTATGCTCAACTACCGCGTGCTGGGTTGCTCGACACGCTACACACTAGTGGAGGTGGAGCTGCTCACAGGCCGTCACCATCAGATACGCGCCCAGCTCTCGAAGATCGGCTGCCCGATCAAGGGCGACCTGAAGTACGGCGCCAAGCGCTCGAACCCCGACGGAGGCATATCGCTCCACTCGCGTCGTGTGGAGTTTCTGCACCCCGTACGCAAGGAGCCGGTCTCAATCACGGCACCTGCACCGAAGGATAATCTGTGGGAGTTTTTTGAATCAATGTAACGATGAGACTACTTATTCAGCGTGTAGCCGAGGCTTCGGTTACAATCGAGGGTCGCGTGCACTCGCAGATAGGGAGAGGCTTGCTGGTATTGGCAGGCATCGAGGAGGCCGACAACGACGAGGATATAGCGTGGCTTGTAGGTAAGCTTCTGCGCCTACGCATCTTCGACGATGAGGCGGGCGTCATGAACCTCGACGTACAGCAGACTGACGGAGATATTATGGTGGTAAGCCAATTCACCCTGCACGCCTCGACAAAGAAGGGCAACCGCCCCTCATATTTCCGCGCTGCACCCGAAGCAATATCGCGCCCCATGTACGAACGATTCGTGCAGGCCGTAACTAAGGCTTCGGGCAAGGAGGTTGCCACAGGCGAATTTGGAGCCGACATGAAGGTGGCACTTGTGAACGATGGGCCTGTAACGATATGGATTGATTCGCGCAACAGAGAGTAAAGATGAGAAGAAGAACCAAACGTATGGG
>JAGBYV010000361.1 GCA_017628595.1 Alistipes sp. | reverse complement strand
TGGTAAATCAACCTTTATCGAGGCCATCGGTGGTATGGTTGCATCGTTGCACCACCGTCTGGCAGTACTTGCCATCGACCCCAGCTCGGAGCGCAGTGGAGGCTCTATTCTTGGCGACAAGACTCGCATGGAAAGCATCTCTTCAAACCCCGATATCTTCATCCGCCCTTCGCCCTCGGCAGGTTCATTGGGTGGCGTAGCCCGCAAGACACGCGAGACGATTGTATTATGCGAGGCAGCGGGTTATGATGTCAAATTTATTGAAACCGTAGGTGTCGGTCAGTCGGAGACCGCCGTACACTCAATGGTCGACATGTTTATGATGTTGCAGATCTCTGGCGCCGGCGACGAATTGCAGGGCATCAAACGAGGCATCATGGAGATGGCCGACATGATGGTTATCACCAAAGCCGACGGCGAGAACATCCACAAGGCCGAGTTGGCAAAAGTGCAGTATCAGGGAGCTTTACACCTGTTCCCAATGCCTGAGTCGGGATGGCGTCCGCAGGTATATACCTGTTCATCCGTGGCACAGACCGGTCTGGAGGAGGTATGGAAGGGTGTCGAGGAGTATCTCGACCACATTCAGGCCAACGGCTACTACGATGCCAATCGCAACCGCCAGAATAAATATTGGATGTACGAGAGCATCAACGAAGTGCTCAAGAGCAGTTTCTACCAGAATCCGGCCATCGCCGAGCGTATAGCCGAGGTTGAGCAGCGCGTTCTTGATGCAAAACTCAGCTCATTCATAGCAGCAAAAGAGTTGCTCGACATCTATTTCGGAGAGGCGAAAGCCGAGTAAAAAGGATAAATATTCCAAAAATAGAGCCGTTTATGCAAAATAGACGGCTTTTTTACTTATTTCTTAAAAAAATATATTAACTTTGGTCTTCAGAAATTTAATTAAAAAACAAATAATAGATTATGAGTACCGTAAAATTCTACCAGGGAGGTGACATTCCTATGGAGTTGCACAAGGTTCGTGTTGTGCAAAAGCTTCACCTCGTGCCCATTGAGCGCCGTCTGGAGGCGATGAAGGAGGCCGGTTTCAATACTTTCCGTCTTAGCACCCGCGACGTATTCCTCGATATGCTTACCGATAGCGGAACAAACGCCATGAGCGACAAGCAGCTTGCAGCTATGATGCAGGCCGACGACGCTTATGCAGGTTCACAGTCATTCGAGCGTCTGCAGAAGGCTGTAGAGGATGTATTGGGCAAGAAGTATCTGTTGCCCGTGCACCAGGGTCGTGCAGCCGAGAACGTTATCTGCCGCACATTTGTTAAGCCCGGTCACGTGGTTCCCATGAACTACCACTTCACCACTACCCTCGCACACATCACCGAGTGCGGCGGTAAGGTAGTTGAGCTTTTGTACGATCACGCACTGGAGCTCAAGTCAGATCACCCCTTCAAGGGTAACATGGATATCGAGAAGCTGGAGCAGACCATCCAGGAGGTAGGAGTGGAGAACATCCCCTTCATCCGTATGGAGGCATCTACCAACCTCATCGGTGGCCAGCCCTTCTCTATGTCTAACCTTATGGACGTACGTCGCATTGCCGACAAGTACAATATCATGCTCGTTCTCGATGCCAGCCTTATCGGCGAGAATGCCTACCTGATCAAGCAGCGCGAGGATAAGTGGAAGGAGAACTCAATGGGCGAGATTCTGAAGATGATGACCGGCCTTGCCGATCTGGTTTACTTCTCAGCTCGTAAGCTCTCATCTTCTCGTGGTGGTGGTATCTGCACCAACCAGCGTGCACTCTACGCCAAGATGGAGGATAAGATTCCTTTGTTCGAGGGATTCTTGACCTATGGCGGTATCTCAGTTCGCGAGATTGAGGCTATGGCCGTTGGTCTTTACGAGACATTGGACGAGACTATGATTTGCCAGAGCCCCAACTACATCAAGTACCTCGTAGAGGAGCTGGAGAAGCGCGGTGTGCCTATGGTAACACCTCCGGGCGTTTTGGGTGCACACGTCAATGCCATGAAGTTCTGCGAGCATATTCCTCAGGATCAGTATCCTGCAGGTGCTTTGGCTGCAGCATTCTATATCTGCTCAGGTATCCGTGGTATGGAGCGTGGTACCGTATCGAGCGTGCGTGACGAGAACGGCAAGGAGATTCCTGCTGACGTAGAGTTGCTGCGTCTGGCTGTTCCCCGCCGTGTGTTCACTCTCTCGCAGATCAACTATGTTATCGACCGTCTGGTATGGCTTTACGACAACCGTCACCTGATCGGTGGTTTGAAGTTCACCTACGAGCCTCCCGTATTGCGTTTCTTCATGGGTGGCCTGGAGCCCACAACCAACTGGCCCGCACGTCTTATGGAGAAGTTCCGCCAGGACTTCGGCGATAGCCTGTAACAGACTATAACACAAAAAGAAGAGCCCGCCTAACATAAGTTAAGCGGGCTCTTTTTCATCTGTCGGGATAACAGGATTCGAACCTGTGACCCCCAACTCCCGAAGCTGGTGCGCTAACCGGACTGCGCTACATCCCGATGATAATTATCGAAAAAAGTCGGGATACCAGGATTCGAACCTGGGACCCCCTGCTCCCAAAGCAGGTGCGCTAACCGGACTGCGCTACATCCCGAGAAAGTGAACTCTTGCGAATTCGTGGGGCAAAGATACACTCTTTTTTCTTCTTCGCAAAGTTTTTATTCACTTTTTTGGTTAAGTGGCAAACCTATTATTTCGCAGGTGTTATCACCACTTCCGCCACCATAGGTGCATGATCCGACTCCACGGGGGCACTAAGCACTCGGTGCTCTACCACCTCTGCCGTCGCACCACCACCCGTATACAGAGCCACATAATCGATCTCACGTTTGGGCTCATTCGCAGGGAATGTATATGGCGTGCCCGACTTCTCAAAGACGTGGAACTTTCGACCCAGAGCCATCATCGGGAAACTGTTGGGCAGCGCATTGAAGTCACCAGCAATGATAGCCGGCTTATCCAGCTTCGACAACTCCTCTATGATAATAGCTACCGACGATATGCGATCCTCCTCGTGCAGCGAGAGGTGAGTGCAGCAGTAATAGTAATCCTCCAGCTCCACGATTAGCAAAGCGCGCGGCTCCGAACGGCACGGCAGGGGCACTTGACGATAAGAGAGCGGCTTTTCACGCGTAAGCATACCTATACCATACTTACCGCCTCGATAGTCGATCGTAGGAGCATATGTAGGATACATACCGGTGAGCGCAGCCACCTCCGAAAGCATATCATGACCAGGATAGCGCGTTGTCATACTATCGAGCTCCTGCAGTGCTACAGCCTCAACCTCGGCGTTATTTATTACGCCTGCGATGCGCTCGACAGATAGTTCGCCATCTAGTCCCACACAATTATGCACATTGTAACACATAAGGCGCGTCTGAATCTGACGTGGGCCACAGGATGAAAGAATGCAAAACGCAAAAAACGTGAGCAGAATAGAAAAGTGTTTCATAGTATTGGAAATTTTTGTAAAGGTATCAGTTTTCGGCGAAACAACCTAAAAAAAATGAAAATAAAAATCAAAAAAAGTGATGAAAATATTTGGAGATTAGCCACGAAATGATATATCTTTGTGATATCAAAATGATATTACACAGACAAACCAACTATTAACTAAAAACAATTATCTTATGGAGAACAAAAATTTTGAGTACACCGGTTGGAAGATCAACGGTTTTGTAGCATTGTTTGCTATTTTGGTGGCTATCGTAGGTGCGGTGCTGTTGATTGTAAAGGGTGCCGAGTCGCCCATGCCACTGGGTCCGATTCTGGTAGTGGGAGGAATTATTATTCTGCTACTTGCAATTATTTCGTGCAAGGGCTTTATGCTCCTTGAGCCCAATGAGGCACGTGTGCTGACCTTCTTTGGTAAGTATCGTGGTTCGTTCTACAACACTGGCTTCTATTGGGTTAATTTCCTGATGTCATCGAAGAACATCTCGCTCCGCGCACGCAACCTCAACGCCGAGCCCATCAAGGTTAACGACAAGTCGGGTAATCCCATTATGATTGGTCTGGTGCTGGTATGGCGTCTGAAGCGCGATGAGATCTACCGCTCCGTTTTTGACATCGATGCTACAGCCGACAGCGCTGGTATGGTGACACAGAGCAGCCGTATGCGTATGCTGGAGAACTTCGTATCGGTCCAGAGCGATGCAGCACTGCGTCAGGTAGCAGGTCTTTATGCTTATGACGACAACACTGCCGATGGCGATACCGTAACACTGCGCAGTAGCAGCGACGAGATTAACGAGGTGTTGGAGAAGCGCCTTTCTGAGCGTTTGGCCATCGCAGGTATTGAGGTTGTGGAGGCTCGCATCAACTATCTGGCCTATGCTCCCGAGATTGCAGCTGTAATGTTGCGTCGCCAGCAGGCTGACGCCATCATTTCGGCTCGCGAGAAGATCGTTGAGGGTGCCGTATCGATGGTTAAGATGGCGCTCGACCGCTTGAGCGACGATGGCATTGTAGAGCTCGACGAGGAGCGCAAGGCCGCTATGGTTACCAACCTTCTGGTAGTATTGTGCGCTGACGAGTCGGCACAGCCCGTAGTGAACGCTGGAACTATGCACCATTAATCTTGTGCAATGGCAAAGAAGACGGAAAACAAAAGTTTTGTATTGCGAGTCGATGCCGCCACCATGGATGCGCTGGAGCGTTGGGCCGAGGATGAATTCCGAAGCATCAACGGACAGTTGCAGTGGATCATTGCGGATGCTCTGCGACGCAGTGGCCGTCTGAAAAAGCCAAAGGTGGCAAAGACTGAAAGCAACACAGCATCAAGCGAGGAGTAATGGTAAGCGTTTATGTTATCTTCGCTTCTGCGGTAGCAATGTGGATTTACAGATTATAAAATGCATAAACTATGGGAGAGTTTCAGAAAACGTGGTTTCAGATAGTGTGGGCGTGCCTACTATTAGTATCGATAGTGATAACCTATATCCAGCGCATGTCCGATGCGCTGTGGGCGCATAGCGAGGTTGTGCAGATTCTGGATAGCGTATTGATGTGGGTGATGTTGCCCCTAAGCGCTGTGATGTTCGTGTGTCTATGCATCGGCTATTGGCGACAGAGCGAGCGATTATTCTGGCGAAAGTGGCGACGCTGGGGAGCATCCCTGGCTTTCGGCGCGGCGGCTGCAGCACTACTGGTTGTGCTGGTGCATTTAGCCAAAGGCGAGAAGGCCACAATCGAAG
>JAGBYV010000360.1 GCA_017628595.1 Alistipes sp. | reverse complement strand
TAATATGACCGCTCTGTATAGTGATATAATCTTTGGCCCCATCCATTCGCGTCGTCTTGGGCTCTCGCTGGGAGTGAATCTGCTGCCCGTGGAGTCGAAGCTCTGCAGTTTCGACTGCATCTACTGCGAGTGTGGCTGGAACGATGAGCATGTGGGTCCCCGCCGTTTTAATTCGCGAGAGGATGGGAGAAATATGTTGCGCGAGGTGCTCTCGCAGATGGTCGGCGATGGTACTCCGCCCGATGTGATCACCTTTGCCGGCAATGGCGAGCCTACGATGCACCCCGACTTTGAGGGTGTTATCGACGATACTATCGCTTTGCGCGATGAGTTGTGTCCCTCGGCTAAAGTATCGGTGCTGAGCAATGCTACGCAGATTCATCGTGAGTCGGTTCGTCGGGCTCTGCATCGTGTGGATAACAATATCCTGAAACTCGACTCGGCTTTCGACAGCACCGTGCAGCTGGTCAACAAACCGCAGGGATCATACACCGTCGAGCGCACTGTCGAGCTGCTGAAACTCTTCGAGGGTGATCTCATCTTGCAGACGATGTTCCTGCGTGGCGAGTATGAGGGCTGTAGGGTGGACAATACCAGCGAGGAGGAGGTTGTGGCGTGGCTGCGTCTTGTTGAGCAGATAGCTCCGCGTCAGGTGATGGTCTATTCGCTCGACAGAGATACCCCCTGCAAGACTTTGGAAAAGGTTTCGCGTGAGGATCTTCTCGCAATCGCTGCACGTGTTGAGGCTATGGGCATACCCTGCTCGGTGGCATAGATTTACAAAGAAGAAAAATGTTGGATATGGAACATATAGAATACGATCTATTATACAAGGTTAATTCACCTGCCGACCTGAAGCGTCTGGGCCTTGAGCAGTTGCCGCAGTATTGTCGCGAGTTGCGCCAGTACATCATCGAGGAGTGTTCGAAGAACCCTGGCCACCTGGCATCAAGCCTCGGTACAGTCGAGTTAACGGTTGCTCTGCACTATGTTTACGATACACCCTACGATAAGCTGGTGTGGGATGTAGGCCATCAGGCTTATGCGCATAAGATCATCACTGAACGTCGCGATCTCTTCCCCACAAATCGTAAGATGGGCGGTATCAGCGGTTTCCCGCGCATGGCCGAGAGTGAGTATGACTCGTTCGGTGCGGGTCACTCATCAACCTCCATTTCGGCGGCATATGGCCTTGCTAAGGCAGCCGAGTTGCAGGGTATTGACAACCATGTTGTAGCCGTCATTGGTGATGGCGCTATGACGGGAGGTCTGGCATTTGAGGGGCTTAACAATGCCGGCGAGAAGAAGAAGGGTAAGCTGCTTGTGATCTTCAACGATAATGAGATGGCCATTGATGAGGCTACGGGCGCACTGGATAGCTATCTGGCGCGTATGTCCACGTCGCGTTTTTACAATGGTTTCAAGCGAGGATTGTGGCGTATTCTGGCGCATGTGCCTCCTGTGCTGCGTTTCTGCCAGAAGGTTGGCAATGCCATCAAGCAGGGCATGCTGCAGAATAGCAACCTCTTTGAGAGCTTGAATTTCAGATACTTCGGTCAGTTGGATGGCCATGATGTGAAGGAACTGGTGCGTATGCTTCGCGCATTGAAGGATATCAACGAGCCCAAGTTGCTGCATATCATCACCACCAAGGGTAAGGGCTACACCCCCGCCGAGGATAATCAGGCTGTATGGCACGCTCCGGGTCGTTTCAACCCCGAGACGGGTGAGCGTATCCCGTCACCTACCTCGGCAGCACGCTATCAGGATGTCTTTGGAGAGACGCTTCTGGAGCTGGCTCGCACGGATGAGAAGATTGTGGGCGTTACCCCCGCTATGCCGTCGGGTTGCTCACTGAATATTATGATGCAGCAGATGCCCGACCGATGCTTCGATGTGGGCATTGCCGAGGGACATGCCGTAACCTTCTCGGCTGGTCTGGCTGCCGGTGGCATGCACCCCGTATGCAATATCTACTCCTCGTTCATGCAGCGAGCTTACGACAATATTATTCACGATGTAGCACTGCAAAATCTCCCCGTCACCTTCTGTGTCGACCGTGGCGGTCTGGTAGGCGAGGATGGCGCAACACATCATGGAGTCTTCGATATGGCCTACTTTGCCTGTGTGCCCAATATGACTGTGGCAGCACCGATGGATGAGTCGGAGCTTCGCAATATGCTCTATACGGCAGTCAATACCCCTTCGCCATATGCTATCCGCTATCCGCGTGGTTGCGGTGTGGGTGCAGCGTGGCGTGGCGAGCCCTTTGAGGCTATTCCCGTTGGCAGGGGACGCAAGCTGCACGATGGTGAAGATGTGGCTTTGCTCTCTATCGGCACCATGGGACACTTTGCTTCAGAGGCGCTGCAGCGCATCGAGGCCGAGGGCCGAGCTACGGTGGCGCATTACGACCTGAGATTCGTCAAGCCGCTGGATGAGACGCTCCTGCACGAGGTGGGCAAGCGCTTTAAGAAGATTATAACCATTGAGGACGGTGTTCTGCGCGGTGGCGTGGGTGAGGCCGTGGTGAAGTGGTTCAGCGATAACGGCTATAAGCCGCAGGTGCGTACACTTGGTATCAACGACACCTTTGTTGAGCATGGTACGCCGGCCGAATTGTATGCCATGTGTGGCTATGATGCGGATGGTGTGGAGCGTGCAATTAGAGAGATGTTGTAATGAGAAGGACGATTCTGTTGCAGATATTGCTTTGGGCAGCCTTTGCGGTGAGTGCGCAGGAGAGCGTGCTCGCAGATATGGAGCCTTTCCTCAATGTTGCCGAACTGCTACCTGACGATGTCGAGGTGCAAGGCGCAACGCAGGGCTTTGCCATTCATGGCCGCTATGGCTTCTCGATGCACGACAAGGGACAGTGCGTCATAATTGATATGCGTCGTAGGGAGTTTGTCTCGACCTATGTCATGGAGGGTAATACCGGCCACTGCAATAACGCTTCGTTCGGTGTCGAGCGCTACTCTTCAACATCTGCTTTCCCGCTTCTCTACGTTACGGAGTGTCGTGGAGAGAGAGCGTGCTACGTGAATGATGTTACACTTACCGGTTCGCGTCTGGTGCAGACTATCTACTACGATGGCGAGGAGATCACCGGCCCGGCCGACTGGGCGGTCGATGCCCGCACAAAGCGCATATACCTCTATTGCACCATCGGCACACTGCGCTGGCTTAAGGCCTTCCCGCTTCCTAAACTTGCCGACTCGGATGCTCGTGGCGAGGTACACCTTCGAGCCGAGGATGCCATCGTTTCAATGCCTGCTGGCGAGATCACCATACCACAGGGCAGCCATATCCATGGCTGTTATATCTTCCTTCCCGAGGGTATTCCGCCGCGTCCTACGCGCCTGCATACGACCGACATTGTCACCGCCCGAAAACTTGCACCCATCGACCTCTCGCATCTGGGCCTTGAGCCCGAGGGTGTGGCCGTTAGGGGCAAGTGGTTATATCTCTCGTTCCATACTCCACGCGATGTGCGTCGCAACGTGATCTACCGCCTGCGTCTTAAGGCTCATCAAAGATAAGATTCTTGGTGTTATAGCCTCGGCGTTCGGCTACGTCAATTATATGGTTGATGGTAGCATCGGGCAGGGTGGGTGTGCGCGATAGTATCCACAGATAACGTGGCGAGCGACTGCCTATCAGAGCCCATTCTCCGCTGGGACCCATCTCCAGTATATTGTAATCGGAGTAGAAGATCCAGAAGAACGATACTCGCAGACGACCAGGCTGATTTGTGGCCTTGGCTTTGCCGATGGCCTGATGAGGCTTGTCTCCCCGCATACCGGTATTTATTACCTCGATGCTCCCGTCGTCCTGCAGACGGTAGTCGGCCGTAACCTTTTTCAGCCCGCGCTCGAAATTGTGGTCGAAGCGCGCTATCTCATACCAGCGACCCATCAGCGAGTCGAGTTTCAGCATCGTGACCGTCGTGCGGTCGATCGAATCACGCCCGGCATTATATACGCAGGCGGCAAGTAACATCATCAGGAGCAGTAACACAACTATGGTGCGGAATTTAAATCGGTGCAGTAATAAAATAATCTCTTCTTTCATATCATTTTTCATACCATCTTTTCAGTATTCTCTATATCTTTGCCCAGCAAAAACCATGCACTATGATAAGAAATGAGATAATAGCATATATCGAACAGAAGATTCTTCCTCTCTATGACGGTTTCGATCGTGGCCACCGCCGCGATCACGCACGGCAGGTCATCGAGCGCAGCGCACAGCTTGCCCGTGGCTTTGATGTGGATGAGGAGATGGTATATGTCGTGGCCGCGTACCACGATACGGGCCTGAGCTATGGCCGCGAGTGGCACCACAGGGATTCGTCGCGCATCGTGATGGCGGATGAGATGTTGCGACGCTGGTTCACGCCGGAGCAGATCTCCACTATGGCCGATGCGGTGGAGGATCATCGTGCCTCGGCCGAGCACGCTCCACGCACAATATATGGACGCATCGTGGCCGAAGCCGACCGTCTGATAATTCCCGAACTGATTGTGCGTCGCACGGTGCAGTACAGCATCGCCAACTTCCCCGCACTCGATTATGAAGGGCATTGGCGTCGCTCCGTGCAGCATCTGGAGGAGAAGTATGCCGAGGGTGGTTACCTGCGTCTGTGGATCGAGGGTAAGGAGAATGATAATGCCGAGCGCCTTGCCCAGCTGCGTACGATAATTGCAGACAGGGATCGCCTGCGAGAGATTTTTGATAAGATTTTCAGAGAAGAGCAAAATAAAAAAGAGTAGTCCATTTCGGAACTACTCTTTTTCTTTATCCTTTCAGCGTTACACTCACACGCCCTACCTTGCCTCCGAGTGGCGGGGCTAACTTAGCCACCATACACTCCACCTCTACGATCTCGGGGTAGAGCTCGCGCACTGCCGCGATGATGTTCTGTGCCACGCACTCAATGGTGCGACACTTGATGCGCATCACCTCGCGCACCTTCTCATATACGGTCAGATAGTTCACAGCCTTCTCCACCGCATCCTCATCGGCCACAGCGCCCAGGGGCGTGGTGATCGTAAGTTCTACGATGAAGCGGTTGCCCACCTGCTGCTCCAGATCGTAGCAGCCGTGATAGGCTCGGAACTCCATCTGCTCAAGGCGAATAGTGTAGAGCATACTGGTATTATTCAACGATGATGAGGTAATAGTTCTTCTTGCCGCGCTGTGCAATCATATACTTGTCGGCAATAAGGTCAGCCTCGGTAACCTCGCGCATGGGATCTGCCACCTTCTCCTTGTTGAGAGATACGCCACCGCCCTGAATCATCTTGCGGCACTCGCCCTTTGAGGGGAATACCTTTGTAAGGTCGGCGCACAAATCCACGAACGTGCAACCCAACTGCTCGCGCTTGATGGTGAACTGGGGAACACCCTCGAATACCTGCAACAGAGTCTGCTCATCCAAACGGTGCAAAGCCTCTGATGTAGCACCACCGAAGAGGATCTGCGATGCCTCAACAGCCTTCTCATACTCCTCTGCAGAGTGAATCATCGTTGTAACCTCCTTTGCCAAAGTCTTCTGCAACTCGCGCAAGTGGGGTGCCTCCTCGTGGCGAGCGATCAGAGACTCGATGGTCTCGCGGTCGAGCAGGGTGAAGATCTTGATGTAGCGCTTTGCATCCTCATCGCTCACGTTCAACCAGAACTGGTAGAACTTATAGGGTGAGGTATATTTGGGTGAGAGCCATACGTTGCCGCTCTCGGTCTTGCCGAACTTCGTACCGTCAGCCTTGGTAATCAGCGGGCAGGTGATAGCAAATGCCTCATTCTCAGAGCCGAGCTTACGGCGGATAAGCTCCGTACCTGTGGTGATGTTGCCCCACTGGTCGGCACCGCCCAACTGAACCTTACAGTTCATGGTCTGATAGAGGTGCAGGAAGTCGTAACCCTGCAGAAGCTGATAGGTGAACTCGGTAAATGACATGCCGTCACCCTCACCCGAAAAGCGCTTCTTCACAGAGTCCTTCGCCATCATATAGTTTACAGTGATGCACTTACCGATGTCACGAGCGAAGTCGAGGAATGAAAACTCCTTCATCCAGTCGTAGTTGTTAACCAGCAGTGCACGGTTCTCGGCGTCTGACTCAAAGTCAATCAGCTTTGCCAGCTGAGCCTTGATAGCCTCCTGGTTGTGGCGCAGTGTAGCCTCATCCAGCAGGTTGCGCTCCTGCGACTTGCCGCTGGGGTCGCCAATCATACCCGTAGCACCACCCACAAGGGCGATGGGGCGGTGGCCACACATCTGAAAGTGCTTAAGAATCATAACACCTACCAGGTGACCAATATGCAGTGAGTCGGCTGTGGGGTCGATACCCAGATATGCCGTTGTCATCTCCTTTTCGAGCTGTTCCTTTGCGCCGGGCATGATGGTGTGAATCATGCCGCGCCATTCGAGTTCTTCTACAAAATTCTTTGTTGCCATCTCTTAAGTTTTATCTTTTTATCTGATTTTCTATTCATATTCCATGTCAAGGACCTTCTTCAGCTCCAGCAACATGGGG
>JAGBYV010000029.1 GCA_017628595.1 Alistipes sp. | reverse complement strand
GTCAAAATGTCAGGGGTTTTGACCAACTGACCATGACCAAGCCGCCTCAACCTCCTGCTGTACCTCCCACCTCCTACATTCCCGAGTGGGTGGCCACGGGCTCTCTTACGCGAGATAGTGGTTGTTGGTTGGTTGGTCGGTCGAAATGCTAGGGTTTTCGACCAACCGACCAAGACCAAGCGCACGCAGACCTCCCAAGGCTCTGTTTACGAACCAAACAACCTCGACTTTTATCAACGAAGAGTGAAAATATATGGCCCAATTATTGGTATTTAGAAAAAAAATTATTACTTTTGTAAGCTATTGAACCTCAAATCACCAATAGCTACAATCTACGAGTAGCCGAACGTGATTTAACGAGGTAAAATACCGTAAAGACAAAACTATTTTTTTTAATTATAAAAACAGACTATTATGGCAGATGTAAAACGTGTCTATACCTTCGGTAACAAGGAGGCTGAGGGTAATGGTAAGATGCGCGAGTTGCTCGGTGGTTAGGGTGCCAACCTCGCCGAGATGAACTTGATTGGTATTCCTGTACCTCCAGGATTTACCATCACTACCGACACTTGCTCGGAGTACTACAAGGAGGGCAAGGAGCGTGTTATCGAGTTGTTGCGCCCCGAGGTTGAGGCCGCTATCAAGAATATCGAGAACCTCACAGGTCGCAAGTTTGGCGACTCAACACTTCCTCTTTTGGTATCAGTACGCTCTGGTGCACGTGCATCAATGCCTGGTATGATGGATACTATCCTTAACCTCGGTATGAACGACGAGGCTGTTGAGGCTATCGCAAAGCTTTCGGGCAACCCACGTTTCGCATGGGACTCATACCGCCGTTTCGTACAGATGTACGGTGACGTGGTTTTGGACATGAAGCCCGTATCTAAGGAGGACCACGATCCATTCGAGTTGCTCATCGAGGCACAGAAGGAGAAGCGTGGCGTAAAGGCAGATACAGATCTTACAACTGAGGATCTCAAGGAGCTCGTTGCAGCATTCAAGAAGGCAGTTAAGGAGCAGACAGGCAAGGACTTCCCTACAAGCGCATGGGAGCAGCTTTGGGGTGCTATCTGCGCAGTATTCGGTTCATGGATGAACGACCGCGCTATCCTCTACCGTAAGCTCAACAACATCCCTGAGGAGTGGGGTACAGCCGTTTCTGTTCAGGCGATGGTATTCGGTAACATGGGCGAGAACTCAGCAACAGGTGTTGCATTCTCTCGTGATGCTGCTACTGGTGAGAACATCTTCAACGGTGAGTACTTGATCAACGCTCAGGGTGAGGACGTGGTTGCTGGTATCCGCACACCTCAGCAGATCACTATCGAGGGTTCTAAGCGTTGGGCTGTTGCTCAGAATATCTCTGAGGAGGAGCGCGCAGCTAAGTATCCTTCATTGGAGGAGGTTATGCCCGAGGTATATGCTGAGTTGAACGGCATCCAGAAGCACCTCGAGACATACTTCACAGATATGCAGGACATCGAGTTCACTATCCAGGATGGTAAGCTTTGGATGTTGCAGTGCCGTAACGGTAAGCGTACTGGTGCAGCGATGGTTAAGATCGCTATGGATATGCTCCGCGAGGGTCTTATCGACGAGAAGACAGCTGTTTTGCGTTGCGAGCCCGAGAAGCTCGACGAGTTGCTCCACCCCGGATTCGACAAGAAGGCTATCAAGAATGCAAAGGTTATCGTTAAGGGTCTTCCTGCATCACCAGGCGCAGCTACAGGTCCCGTAGTATTCTTCGCTGACGACGCCGAGAAGCTTCTCAACGAGACAGGTCAGAAGGCTATCTTGGTACGTATCGAGACATCACCCGAGGATTTGAAGGGTATGTTGGATGCAGCTG
>JAGBYV010000359.1 GCA_017628595.1 Alistipes sp. | reverse complement strand
GGACCTTCTATACCATCCTGTGGCTCTTTCTGTTACGCTTTATCGCGTGGCCTACATTGAAATTCCTCTTCACGCCCGAGCTGAAGGGTGATGAGCGCGAGCGACTGGACGATATGGAGCCAGCGGAGCTTACGCGCTATGTCAAAAATCTTGCGATGAACCAGCAGGAGAACGACCTCTTTGCCGAGGCCGAGACGCCCTTGCAGGGAGTGCGCAAGGTGCTCGAGCAGCGCGACAAGGAGGCGACGAGTGTGGTGCGCAAAGCGGCGCTCAATGTATTTATCGTAACGGCCATAAGCCAGAACGGGTCGTTCGACATCATCACGGCTATGGGTATGAACCTGCAGATGATCAACCGCCTGGTGGCAATGCGTCACCGCCGTCCCTCGCTAACGCAACTCCTTGAGTTGTATGTAATTGTTATCTCTTCGACGCTCATCATCTCGCTGGCAGACAACATCCTCGACGAGATCGACGCTAGCGAGTTGCTCGGTTCGGCTGCGAGTGGTCTGGCAAAGACACTGATAGCTTCGTCGGTAAATGGAGCTATGAACGCCTACCTCACGCTGCGCGTGGGTAAGATGACGATGCGATACCTGGAGATGGGCAGCCGCCACTTCAAGCAGAACCGCAAAAAGATTCGCCGCGAGGTGCGCAAGAGCGCCTTCAAGGAGATTCCCGCCATCGCAAAAGATGGTCTGGAGACCATCTCGGGGGCGGTGAAGAGTTCGACGTGGGACAAAATCACAAGCCTCAACCCGCTGAAAAAGAGTACGACGCAGGAGTAATATTTTGATATTTCGACTCAACGCACTATCTTTACGCTCGAAAAGAATAATATAATATAAGGTAACAATATGAAAAAACTATTTTTAACACTCGCGGCAGCGGCACTCTCGCTCACCGCTATGGCAGACGAGGGTATGTGGCTGTTGCCCTATCTTCAGAAGATGAACATTAAGGATATGAAGTCCAAAGGCCTGAAACTCTCGGCCGAGGATATTTATTCGGTAAACAAATCTTCGCTCAAGGACGCTATCGTAATCTTCGGTGGCGGCTGCACGGGAGAGATCGTATCGGAGAAGGGTCTGATCTTCACCAACCACCACTGTGGCTACGGCTCTATTCAGGCGTTGTCATCGGTTGAGAACGACTACCTGAAGTATGGTTTCTGGGCGTCATCACACGGCGAGGAGTTGCCCGTGCCGGGTTTGTCAGTTCGCTTCGTTGTATCGATCGAGGACGTTACGGCTACCATCCTTGGCAACGTACCCTCAATCGCAGGCGAGGAGGAGCGTTCGAAGCTCGTGGCAGAGAACACCGACGCACTGGTTAAGAAGATGAACGAGGGTCTGCCCGAGGGTCAGCAGGCACAGGTTGTAGCTTTCTTCGGTGGCAACCAGTACTTTGCATTCGTTTATGAGACCTTCACCGACATCCGTCTGGTGGGTACTCCCCCCTCATCAATCGGTAAGTTTGGTGGCGACACCGACAACTGGATGTGGCCCCGTCACACTGGCGATTTCTCTATCTTCCGTGTATATGCATCGAAGGACAACAAGCCCGCAGCATACTCAAAGGACAACGTACCCTACAAGCCCAAGCGTCACCTCGAGATCTCGATTGCCGGCTACAAGGAGAACGACTTCGCAATGGTTATGGGCTTCCCCGGCTCAACAACACGTTATATGACATCATACGAGATCGACCAGATGCTGGAGGTAGACAACCCGCAGCGCATCTTCATCCGTGGCGAGCGTCAGGCTATCCTCTGGGAGGCTATGGAGGCAAGCGATGCCGTACGCATCAAGTATGCATCGAAGTATGCCAGCTCATCGAACTACTGGAAGAACTCAATCGGTATGTCGAACGGTATCCAGAAGCTCGGCGTAAAGGCACAGAAGCAGGCAGAGGAGCGTAAGTTCCAGCAGTGGGCCGACAAGAACACCCTGCCCGAGGAGCGCTACATCGACGCGCTGCCCAACATGGAGAAGGTTGTTGCTGCCATCACTCCTATCGAGGGCTCGATGCAGTACCTGCAGGAGGCATTCCTGCGTGGCGTGGAGATCATCACCGCTGCTCGCACCGCTACGGCTCGTCTGGATGCATTCTACAAGGATTATGAGGTGGAGCTCGACCGCAAGGTTGCAAAGCGTATGTTCGCAATCGCCAAGGAGAATATGGATCCCAAGTATCTGCCTTCGATCTATGCAGAGGTTATCGACACTCAGTTTGGTGGTAATATCGACCAGTATGTTGACTGGCTCTACAACAACTCAGCATTCTACTCACTGGAGAAGGCTAAGAACCTGAGCGACGAGGCTCGCAAGGAGGATCCCGCATACGTTCTGGCACAGTCGGTAATCAAGAGCTACAACTCTCTTGTTCCTGAGTATCAGTCACTCAACCCCCGTTACAACGAGGCACACCGTCTCTACGTTGATGGCCGCATGAAGATGGAGCCCGAGAAGGCGTGGTACTCTGATGCCAACTTCACAATCCGTTTGACCTATGGTCAGGTGTTGCCCTACAACCCCTCGGATGCTGTGACATACAACTACTTCACAACGCTGGAGGGTGTAATTGCCAAGGAGGATAAGTCGAACCCGTTGGAGTTCACCGTAGAGGAGAAGCTCAAGGAGTTGCACAGCAAGAAGGACTACGGTCCCTACGCCGACAAGGATGGTCGCCTGCACGTTGGTTTCCTGGCCAACCTCGACATCACGGGTGGTAACTCTGGTTCACCCGTTATCGATGGCAAGGGTCGTTTGATCGGTCTTGCTTTCGACGGCAACTGGGAGGCTATGTCGGGCGACGTGGCATTTGAGCCCGAGTTGCAGCGTTGCATCGCTGTTGACGTGCGCTACGTGTTGTTCGTAATTGACAAGTTTGCAGGCTGCAAGCATATCATGAGCGAGCTGGACATCGTAACCAAATAATAACAAGCAATCTTTCAGCATAGGCTACCCTGCGTAGGGGTAGCCTTTTTTTTATTGCAGGCACTATACAAAAAGAGCAGATTACTGCGTTAATTAAAAAAAAGTGTTACTTTTGTGATTGGAGCCTATTGCTCACTGACAAAAACGACAAAACACATGAAGCGATTACTACTACTTGTAGCAACCACCTTACTTGCCCTCGGCGCCTCGGCGCAAACTTCAATACCTGCTCTTGCAGACTCGTCGGAGAGCGACCTGCAGGCACGATTCAAAGCCTCGATGGAGATTCCACTCTCGGATAAGTGGTCACTCACCTGGGGCGAGCAGCTGCGACTAAAGAACATGCTGGGAGATGTGGACAAGGTTCTCTCGAGCCTTACGCTCGATTATGAGCCGTGGCGATTCCTGGAGGTGGGCACCGAGTATGCCTTCGTGAACGAGAGAAAGGGAGCCGATGACTGGCGCATAAAGCACCGCATAAACTTCAACGTGACAGGAAAGCTGAAGCTGGGACGTTTCGACTTGTCGCTGCGTGAACGCATACGTTTTGTGGTGCGTAGTTATGAGACCAACGAGTTCGAGACACCCGATCCATTTACCACACTGCGCACGCGACTGAAGGCGGCTTACAACAACTCATCGGACTGGAAGCCCTACGCATACGTCGAGCTATATACAACACTCAATGCTCCCAAAGTGGTGGAAAACTATTTGCGCGATCCGCTCCACCGAGACAACTACATCAACCGCGTGCGACTGGTACTGGGTAGCGAGGTTAAGCTGGGTGAGAAGCATAAGATGGATCTGCATTATATGCTCAACCTGAATCGTTCGTACAAGAACAAGTACGACACAGCGACGGGCGATGTGGAGAAGTGGGCACTCGAGCGTTTGTGTGCGCACGTGATCTGCGTTGAGTATAAATTTAAATTGTAATGAGAAAATTTAACATAATCATCCTCTCTGTATTAACACTCTTTGCCATTGGCGCAGCACAGCACGCCGAGGCACAGGTTTTCAAGCCACGCCTACCTATATATATAGTTAATGGTGAGCGGATGGACGAAGAGAGGGTTAGAGCCATCGATCCCGAGGATATCGTATCGAACGAGCTGCTGCCGGCCGACGAGACGACCATAGCCAAGTATGGCCAGGATGCAGCAAATGGAGTGATCCTCATCACGCTGCGCTACGATAGCCAGGCTCGCTTCGAGGTGGATGGTCAGGAGACCAGCTTCAGCAACTACATAGCGCAACGCATCAAGTGGGGAGAGATGGATCCCATAGCGCAGGTCGTAATGTCGCTCGAAGTGGGACCCGATGGTGTGGCACGCGAAAAGGAGGTGCTGGAGTCATCGGACCGAAAACTGCTCAAGCGCATACGCGCGGCACTGGCCGAGGCACCACGATGGGTGCCTGCGAAGAAGGACGGTAAGGGTTTGGCCACGGAGCATATACTGCGCATCACACTGCCTATCGGAAGTAAGATGCCACGCGAGTGGGCCGTAATATTAAGATAAAAAAAGGAGTCTTTCGACTCCTTTTTTTATAACCAGTGCACACGCTCCTCACCTTCGTACGGTGGCAGGGGCTTGGGCTCATAATCCGAATAACCGAGAGCCACGGCGCAGAGTATGCCATAGTGCTCGGGGATACCCAGCAGCGAGCGCAGGAAGTCGTCGGCCTTGGCTCCATCGGGCTCATCCTTAAGACAGGGACGGTCATTAACGTGTACCCAGCACGATGCCAGACCCTCGTCAACGATGGCGAGCTGGATGGTGGTGGCGGCAATGGCGCAGTTATCGACCCAGAGGTCGGTAAGGGTCTTATCGCTTACCACAACGATGGCTGCCGTAGCATCCTTCATAAAAGCCGAGCCGTAGTCGCGCATCTGCGACATACGCTCCAGCGTGGGCTTGTCCTGAACCACATAGAAGCGCGTAGAGCGCGTATTGCGCGATGTGGGGGCAACGAGTGCTGCATCTACGATGCGCTGCAACTTCTCTCTCTCGACGGGTGTCGGGAGGAACTTACGCGTCGAGCGACGACGCGATACAACTTGCTTGAATTCCATACTTTTCTATTT
>JAGBYV010000358.1 GCA_017628595.1 Alistipes sp. | reverse complement strand
TTCTCATAGTTGTTATAATCTTTTAATTATGTAGTTGCACAGTTGCACATTACAAAGTAAGTGGTTTATGACCAATCTATGAGCCGCTTTGGTATTAAAAGGAAAAAAACACTCTTTAAGGCGAAAGAAGAGCGATGAAAAGTAAAAAGCCGATCACCTTATGTACAAAAAAATCTGCCGACAATGACGCCGGCAGACTCTCGAATCCAAAATTAATTATGCTATTTTGTAACCTTAACGCACATCATTTTTTGGTGGTTGCGGATAAGCAACATACCATCGGCCAATGCCAAAGGTGCCCAGTTGCCATTTTTGAATTGACCACCCAACTCAGATGCGCCCATACCACCAGCCAACAGCGGAGCCGTAGAGATAGGCTTATAACCCTCTGCCGAGGGCTCGATAAGGTAGAGCGTATCGGCTCCATCGGTAGCGATAATCAGGCCATCGGCCAAAATCATACTACCCTTGTCAAAATTGGGGGCACGCTTGGTCTTCCATTTCACGTTACCCTCCATATCCATACAGCACAAGCCGTCACGACGGCTGTTTGTACCATACATCGCGTAGAAATAGCCATTGTGCAGGAGTGCAGGCTTGGTCTGGTCGCCAAACTCAACGGTTACGAACAGCTCCTTGGTTGAGAATGTGCCATCAGCACCCTTCACCACTTGGAACATCGATGCACCACGCTCGTAGCCACCCACAACGAGGAACTTATTGTCACCAGCTGCAGTTACGGGAGCACAAGTGATATGGCAATCCCAATTATCATACGACCACAATTTCTTTCCCGTCTTAGGCTCATAGCCAATCACGCTACCCATCTTCTTTGCTGCACCACGGTTCTGTACAGCGTTGGTTGAAGAAACAACGATTGAGATATGATCCTCACCCGACACCTTCACCACCGAAGGGCTTGCGTAGGTAATCTCTGCATAGGGAGCACTCTTCCATGCCTCGGCACCGGTCTTCTTGTTCAGCGCAACCATACCAACCGTAGGAGTCTGAGCAACGACATACACCAAATCGCCATACACCAAAGGAATCTGCGAAATAGCCCATGTGGGGATTTTCGTGCCACCATACTCTGTGAAGATATTTTTGTTCCACACTGGTTTACCCGTAGTGATGTCGATGCAGTAGAGGTCGCCATTGTGACCGCAAGAGTAAACATAGTTACCGTCGAGCGTAGGCACGCTACGTGAACCGGGGAACATCACAGCACCCGTCGAAGGATAGGTGTAACCCCACAAATCCTTACCCGTTGCAAGGTCGATGCAACGCATAGTCTCGGTCTCCTTCTCGGCATCACGGTCGAGCAGATATACCTTGCCATCACGCACTACGGGACCACCGTAGCCAATACCAACTGCTGTTGTCCACTTAACCTCGGGACCCTCGGCGGGCCACTCGCGAAGTAGATTCTTCTGCGGCGATTTGCTATCGGCCGTAGGACCAAGGAACTGTGGCCAATCCTGCGCAGATGCAGTTGCAGTAGTTGCCACAAATGCTAATAAAAACAAAATCTTTTTCATAGTATGAATCTAAATGTAAAGTAATTTTTTCACTACTACAAAATAAGTAAATTTTTACCATATGGCAGCGTGCATATGTATTAAAAGGGAAAATTACGCTCATCAAGAGGAAAAAGTGCGTTTTTGCGATAAAAGCGTTGTGTGAAAAGTGAAATTCCTCTTTATGCGGTTGTTTTTCGCTTTGGGTTGTGTTTTTTTCGTTTTAATAATGTAGTTGTTTGTTACTTGACGAATTATTGTTTATTTTGCATAGTGAAAAAATGTGTTATTATGAACTCGTTGGATATAATTAAACAAAAGCCGTGGCTGGTCAGCCTTGTGTGTGCACTATTCCTGCTATATCCTAATATAGCATGGTTTCTGTGCGACATGAGTTTCGTTGATGCTGATGAGCACACCAACTTTATCATCTTCTTCTGCTTCCGCGCTTTATATATATGGGGTATACTCTATCTCCTCATCGCGCTCAATATACGTTTGCTGCATACGCTCAATTTCTTCAAGCGTGTGGCGATGAATATGGGTATTGCATTGGGAGCATTGGGCCTGTATCTTGCCGTTACGATGCTCACCCATTTTAATTATGACAACTTTGTCAGCATCGTAGTTTTTCAGTTTATCATCGCTGGTTTGCTCTCTACGATGCTCGGTTATATCTATCTGCTCTACACCTCGCAGCGTGAAAAGGAGAAGCTTATCGAGCAACTTAAAATTGAGAGCCTGGAGAGCCGTTGCTCGGCTCTGATGAATCA
>JAGBYV010000357.1 GCA_017628595.1 Alistipes sp. | reverse complement strand
GACTCACGGTTCTCCTCCTTGAAACGGCGACTCTGCTCACCCATGATATCGCCCGCCAGCGTGCGAAACTGTTCGCGCATCAAGCGTTCCATATCCTGCTGATGCTCTTCTCGCTCACGTGCGGCACGACGCTCAGCCTCCAGCTCGGTCTCAACCTTTACGCGTGCTATCTGCTCGGCCTCACGCTGCGCGCGCTCAAGGCTCAGAGCCTCCGCATCCGCAGCAATCGTGCTCTCCATCTCGCGTTGCAGCTCGGCCGAAGCATCCAATTCCGACCGAAGATGCTTTACCCGCTGACGTTGACCCATATACAACGTGATAAAGACTGCACAAACAACCGCCAGCACGGCTATAATTATGATATATATTAACTCCATAGACCTTTCGTTTGAACAAAGATAACTACTTTCTGCCGAAAAGTCAACTTCTGATGAAAAAAGCGAGGGAACCGAATGACTTCGATCCCCTCGATGAGTTTTATTAAAATCGCAAATCAGAACATATAGGCAGCGCCTACATAGAAGTTGCGGTTATTGATCTTGCCGCCACTGGACTTGGCAATATCGATCAAACCCCAGTCGTATCCCACGTAGATACGATAATGGTTAAACATGGCCACACCAGCACGCAAGCCCACGCCAAAATCAAAACGTTTCAGGCCATCGGAAGAGAAGGTATCGGGCTTTGACTGCACACCACCTGCAGTTACCTTATTTGTACCAAAGAGTCCCACACCCATATATGGGCCAAACGAGCCGAAGATACCAAAGTTACCATTTCCAAACATATAGCGATAGCCTATATGAATAGGAATCTCCATATAATAGGGACGTGCAACTATGCTCGTTGCGCTGTCGCCCAACGTAGTGTCGAGTTTTGCACCCTTGGCACTGAGCAGAACCTCGCCATCGAAATAGAACCCATCGTAGATGAACGGAGCCTCCATCTCCATACGCAGGCCAGCACGAAAGCCTATACGCGAATCGGGGTTAAACGATACTCCATCAACATCCATAGCGTAATTTGCGACATTCATCGCACCTGTAATACCAAAGCGCAACTCCTGAGCCGACGCAAAAGCCGTAGCCAGAAGAGCGCACATAAACAGTGGTAATTTTCTTTTCATAGCATTTGTTTTTAACATACGCAAATGCTGGATACAAAAAATATGCGAGAACCTCACGGCGCTCGCATATTTTTATTTTACAGGCTTTACGGCCTATTCGCTTTCGGCTAGAACATATAAGCTGTGCCAATATAGAAATTAGTCACACGAGTTCTTGACGATGAGCCCTCGATCTTGGTCTTGGACAAATTCAGCAAGCTATGCTCGAAGCCGAGATAGAACTGCCACTTATCCCACACCTCAACTCCGAGTTTGTAGTTCAAACCGAAGTCAAAGCGCTGCAAGCGGGTTCCAAACACATCAGTTTTGACCTTTGCGCCACTCACCTTCTCAACATCCTTGCCCAATACACCCAATCCAACATAGGGACCAAGGCTGCCCAAAAGCGACACATCGCCAGAAAAGGTCAGACGATAACCAAGATTAACAGGCAACTGCAGATAGCCAAGATTTGAATGGCTACCCGAGTAGCTGCCGCCTTTAAGATTATAGAGCAAGCTACCCTCAAGATAGAAGCCATCAATCAGATAAGACGAAAAATCCATCTCAGCCTTGGCGCCAACCTGAAATCCGATATAGCTATCGGAAGATACCTTGACACCGGCGGCCTTTGCTCGCTCGTTGGCGAAGTTCAAACCGCCTGCAACACCCCAGCGCAACTCCTGAGCCGATACGTTTATAGTGGCAACAACTGCTAATAATGCAATGATGATTCGTTTCATAGTCGAAAATGTTTTAAATATTTGTTTACAAATATAACTTTTTTCCGCATAATAACAAAATCTAAATCTCTTTCGCCCCCATAACGACTAAAAAAATGCTTAATTATTCTTATCTTTGCCTTTGATAAAACACCAACACAACACCGGTTGGTAGAGTATGTAAAAAACATAATAAAATATATGCAAAGAATTATCTCCCCCTCAATGTTGTCGGCCGACTTCGGCAACCTCGAACGCGATACCAAGATGATTGACCGCAGTGCTGCCGAGTGGGTGCACATCGATGTTATGGATGGCGTATTCGTACCCAACATTTCGTTCGGTTTTCCCGTAATGAAGCCCATACGCAAGGCTACGAAGAAGGTTCTGGACGTACACCTGATGATCGTAGAGCCCGAGAAGTATGTACGCCGTTTTGTGGAGGCTGGTGCCGACTACGTTACATTCCACTACGAGGCAACCGAGAATATCGAAAAGTGCATCACCGAGATTCGTGAGGCTGGAGCAAAGGTAGGCATATCAATCAAGCCCAAGACCAACCCCGAAGTATTGAAAGATATACTTCCGAAGGTAGATATGGTTCTTGTGATGAGCGTGGAGCCCGGTTTTGGAGGTCAGTCATTTATGCCCGACTCGCTCGATAAGGTCCGCACTCTGGTTGCAATGCGCCAGGAGCAGGGGCTTGACTTTATAATCGAGATCGACGGAGGTATCTCCTCTCAGAATGCTGGCGAGGTGTTCGCCGCAGGCGCTGAGGCCTTGGTTGCTGGCAGCGCAGTGTTTGGAGCCGCAGATCCCGAGGCCGAGATTGTAAAAATGTTGGAGGCATAGGAGATGATTTCACTCGATAACTTAACGGTCAGTTACGGTGGCTGGACTCTGTTCGATGGCATCTCTTTCCTCATTAACGAGAAGGATCGCATAGGCTTGGTAGGCAAGAACGGAGCGGGTAAAACCACTCTGCTGCGTATCATCACTGGCGAGCAGCAGCCCAGCGAGGGAGCCGTCACCATCAATGGCGAGTGTTCCATTGGTTATCTGCCGCAGCAGATGCGCGTAGCCGACACCACCACCCTTAAGGCTGAGGCCGAGAAGGCCTTTGACGAGGTATTGCGTTTAGAGGCTGATATTGCATCGCTTACGGCAGAGATTGCCGAGCGCACCGATTATGAGTCGGAGGAGTATGAGACACTGCTGCACCGTCTTAACGATGCGCAGGATCGCTACCACATCCTCGGTGGCGACACACGCGAGGCCGACATCGAAAAGACGTTGCTCGGCCTGGGTTTCAAGCGCACCGACTTTGACCGCGCCACAAGCGAGTTTTCGGGTGGCTGGCGCATGCGAATTGAGTTGGCAAAGTTGCTTCTGCGCCGTCCATCGATATTCCTGCTCGACGAGCCTACAAACCACCTCGACATTGAGAGTATCCAGTGGCTGGAAGAGTATTTGAAAAATTACAATGGAGCCGTCCTGCTTATCTCGCACGACCGCGCCTTTCTGGATAACGTCACCACACGAACCGTAGAGTTATCGTTGGGACAAATATACGACTACAAGGTACCCTACTCGAAATTTGTTGAGTTGCGAGCCGAGCGACGCGCACAGCAACAGGCTGCATATGAGAATCAGCAGCGCATGATCGAAAAGACCGAGGAGTTTATCGAGAAGTTCCGATATAAGCCCACCAAGAGCAATCAGGTGCAGTCGCGCATCAAGCAACTGGAGCGACTGGAGCGCATCGAGGTCGAGGAGGAGGACCTGGCTACGCTCAACATAAAATTCCCGCCCGCACCACGCTCAGGTCAGATTGTAGCCGAGGTTAAGGAGGTGGGAAAAGCCTTTGGCGAGAAACGTATCTTCTCTGACTTTACCTTCACGCTGGAGCGCGGACAGAAGATTGCTCTGGTAGGTCGCAATGGCGAGGGCAAGACCACAATGGCTCGTATGCTCCTTGGAGAGTTGGAGCAGAGCGAGGGAACAATCAAGCTCGGCGCTAATGTAAATATTGGCTACTACGCACAGAATCAGGACGATTTGATGGATGGCGAGTTTACCGTATTCGACACGCTCGACCGAGTTGCCGTAGGCGACATCCGCACACGTCTGCGCGATATTCTGGGTGCATTCCTCTTCCGAGGTGAGGATATTGACAAGAAAGTAAAGGTTCTCTCGGGTGGCGAGCGTAGCCGTCTGGCTATGGCGCGTTTGATGCTGGAGCCCTACAACTTGCTCATCCTCGACGAGCCCACAAACCATATGGATATGCGCTCGAAGGATATTCTCAAGCGAGCTATACAAAAGTACGATGGTACGGTGGTAGTTGTTTCGCACGACAGAGATTTCCTGGATGGCATAGTAGATAGAGTCTATGAATTCCGCGACGGAGGTGTCAAGGAGTATCTGGGAGGCATATACTACTTCCTTGAGAAACGCAAGGTGGAGTCGCTGCAGGAGATTGAGCGCAAGGCTACACCCACAACAACAGTTACGAAAGAGACCTCAACGGGAAAACTATCATACGAGCAGCGCAAAGAGCAGGAGAAACTGCTTCGCAAACTGCGTAAGGCCGTTGAGACAATCGAGGAGGAACTGGCTAAAATCGAAGAGCAGATTGCTTCGTACGATGCCAAATTCGCAACGGCAACGGAGTACAACGAGGCCGACTATGCGGCATACAACGAGCTTAAAGCACAATATGATAGGCAGATGCACGAGTGGGAGAAGGCATCTTATGAATTAGAAATAACTGAAAATCAATAAACAAATGGCAAACGACATTGTTTTTGGCATTCGTCCCGTAGCCGAAGCCATACAGACAGGCAAGCAGATTGAAAAACTCTACATCCGCAAGGGCGCCGAGGGACAACTTATGACCGAATTGCGCGACTTGGCATTCCGCCACCGCATACGTATTCAGGAGGTACCCGTAGAGAAACTCAACCGCCTGACAAAGCTCAACCATCAGGGTGTGGTGGCACAGATAGCCCCCATTGAGTATGTTGAGTTGAGCGACATTCTGGAGCGAGTTCCCGAGGATGAGACACCTCTGATCATGCTCTTCGATGGCGTGACCGACGTGCGTAACTTCGGTGCTATTGCCCGCTCGGCCGAGTGCGCCGGAGCACATGGTCTTATCACGCCGCTGAAAAACTCTGCCCCCGTCAATTCGGAGGCTATGCGTTCATCGGCAGGTGCCCTGAGCCGCATCCCCGTATGCCGCGTAGGCTCAATTCGCAACACCATCAAGGCATTACAGGCTGAAGGGTTCCAGGCTGTGGCAGCTACCGAGAAGAGCCGCAAGCTCATCTACGATGCCGACTTCCGTAAGCCGACCGTCATCATCATGGGTGCCGAGGATACCGGAATCTCAAAAGAGGTGCTCAAACTTTGTGATGAGCAGCTGGCCATCCCCCTCATTGGTGCCATCGAGTCGCTGAACGTATCGGCAGCGGCGGCAGTAATGTTGTTTGAGGTTGTGCTCCAGCGCATTGGATAATGCTATCCAGGCTACAACACCCTACACTGGGCGAGGTCGTACTCTCGTGTACACGTCGCTCGACGCGTACAACAATTACAGTGCGTCCATCGGGCGAGGTGCGTCTATCGTTTCCACCCTACATCTCGCAACGTCGAGCTATAGCCTTTCTGGAGAGTAAGGCAGAGTGGATAAAGGCATCTCAGGCACGATATGCCGAGCGCAAATCACCATCGCTCAGCAAAGAGCAGATCGAAGCGCTGCGTGCGGAAGCAAAACGCATTTTGCCAAGACGTGTCGAGGAGTTAGCTTCGCGTCATGGGTTACGCTATGGCAACGTCACTATACGCGCAGCACGCTCAAAATGGGGTTCTTGTACCGCAAAGGGAAATCTGTCGTTGAGTCTATTCCTGATGACTCTGCCCGAGCATCTGCGCGACTACGTTATACTGCACGAACTGGCTCACACGGTGCATCACAACCATTCGCCACGCTTCCACGCGCTGGTCGACATAATGACCGATGGAAGAGAAAAGGAGCTGGCTCGCGAACTACGACAATACGCTATACGATGAACAGAATGATTGACATACTTGCAGAGTTGGGCTCTCGCCTCCAGGGATTTGGAAGCGACGAGCATACATCGCACGTTGTCACAGAGGCCATCGAGCTAAATGAGTGGTTCAGCAGAGAGGATATCCTAATGGCCGTAGATGCCATCCGCGAGGAGTTTTTATGTCGAGAGAAACTGCAGCAATGGGCAGCGCAATATACTAAAGCACGCCGCTCAGCGACTGTTGCAATCATCATGGCTGGAAATATTCCCTTGGTGGGATTCTTCGACCTGCTATGCACACTTATGGCTGGTCACAGGGCTGCCGTTAAGCCATCAAGCAAGGATCGCGTTCTCACAAATTATATTATCTCACTACTGCGTGACATATCACCCAATATACCGATATGCGCGTTTGATCCAGACCTTGCATATGACAAGGTAATTGCCACTGGAGGCGATGAAGCAGCGCGCCATTTTCGTCAGCGCTACGCATCAATACCCTCGCTGGTAAGAGGATCACGTCACTCTATTGCCGTTTTGGATGGAAATGAGAGTGAAGATGAGCTACAGGCTCTGCAACGCGATATATTTACATACAACGGACTCGGCTGCCGCAATGTATCACTAATATTTCTACCCGAGGGCGCAGCATTAAAACTCGCCCCACCAAAGATGGGAGAGATGTATCGTGGCAACTACCGCCACTGCAAGGCTATACTATCGATGCTGGGGCAACCATATACCGATATGGGCGAGTGCATCGCAATAAATGACAAGGCATTCTCAGCCAACATAAGTCAGATAAACTACTGCCACTACCATCAGATTGAAGATGTAGAGCGATGGATTGCAGAACACGACACAGAGTTGCAATGCATTGTAAGTAAGGCCATAGCACATCCCCGGGCAGTCACATTTGGCAGAGCACAATACCCCGCGCTTTCGGATTATGCAGCTGGCGTAGATGTAATGAAGTTTTTAACTGAATTAGATATGAAGATTTACGACTTTAACAAACCCGTCGATCGACGTGGCTCACACTGCGTTAAGTATGATGCGCTGAACAATTTCTTCGGACGCGAAGATCTGCTTCCGTTGTGGGTTGCCGACATGGACTTCGAGACACCCGATTTTATAATCGAGGCTATGCGTCGTCGTCTGGATCATGCCGTACTTGGCTATGCTACACAGTACGACGGTTATTGGGACAGTATAATCTCCTGGATTGAGTCACACCACGGCTGGAAGGTTGAGCGCGAATGGATGCGTTACATCCCCGGTATCGTGAAAGGTATCGGCATGGTTATCAATGCCCTGACCGAGAAGGGCGACAAGATCATCATCCAGCCTCCTGTATATCACCCATTCCACCATGTGCCCGAGCAGAATGGCCGCGAGGTGGTGATGAACCCGCTGCGATTCACCGGCGAGGGCTATGAGATGGACTTCGAGCAGCTGGAGCAGATCATTGACCCGAAGTGCAAGATACTGATTCTTGCAAATCCCCATAACCCCGTTGGTATCACATGGAGCCGCGAGACACTGTGCCGTCTGGCAGAGATTGCCACGAAGCACAACATAGTGGTTATCTCGGATGAGATTCACTGCGACATGGCTCTCTACGGCAACAAACACATACCCTTTGCATCGGTTTCAGAGGCTGCTGCAAGTTGCAGTATCACCTTTGGTGCGCCGTCGAAGACCTTCAATATTGCCGGCGTCGTCAGCTCATATGCCATCGTAAGCGATCCCACGCTGCAGGAGAAATTCTTCTCATGGCTATCTGCCAACGAGATGGACATGGCCACAATCTTTGCCATGACAGCCACCGAGGCAGCCTTCACTCAGGGTGAGGAGTGGCGCCAGCAGATGCTTTCGCACATCGAAGGCAATATTGATTACGTAGAAACGTATCTTAAAGAGAATATTCCCGCCGTGAAGATTATCAAGCCGCAGGCCTCTTTCCTCGTGTGGATGGATTTTTCTGCATTAGGCTTGGAGCATAGCGCGCTGATCAAGCTTCTGGAGGATGAGGCGCACCTGGCACTGAACGATGGTGCTATGTTCGGCATAGGCGGCGAGCAGCATACACGCCTCAACGTTGGCACGCAGCGTGCCGTACTGGAGCAGGCTATGACACAACTTAAACAGGCAATTGATAAACTAAAATAGTATGATTTACCGTTTTCGCATGCTCACGGACGAGAACGACCACTTTGTCCGCGACTTCGAGGCTTCGGCCGACTCGACACTTCTCGACCTGCATGAGTTCATCATCCAGATGCTCGACTACGACCCCTGCATGGCATCATTCTTTACAGCCGATGAGCGCTGGGAGCGCAAGCAGGAGTACACCTACATGGATATGGGTGACGGCATGGGCGATGGTGGCAATGGTGCCCCCAAGCCAATGGCCACATCGCGACTATGCGATGTGTTGCAGTTTCTGCACGATCGCCTGATATATGTTTTCGACCCCTTTACCGAGCGCGCCTACTACATCGAGGTTATCGAGGCAAAGGAGGAGCAGGAGGGCATGACCTATCCGCGTGTGCAGTTCGAGCACTCTCCTGCACCCGACCAGTATGATCCCGAGGCGAGTGAGCAGAGCGGCTCAATCTTCGAGGAGATGATGGGTGAGTTCGGTGACTTCGATGGCGACGACTCATACGACGATGAGTACTAAAACACTGATAGTTATCGTAGGTCCTACGGGGTCGGGCAAAACCGACCTCTCAATCGGCGTGGCTCAGCACTACGCCTGCCCCATCATATCTACCGACTCACGACAGTTCTATCGCGGTATACCCATCGGCACGGCACAGCCTACGGCTGAGGAGCTGGAGCTGGTTGAGCACCATTTCATAGCATCGCACAATCTGGAGGATGAATTCAACTGCGGAGCATACGAAGTGGCAGCAATAGCACGACTGGAGGAGTTATTTCTCAGGCATAATGTGGTGGTAGCTGTAGGAGTTTCAGGTTTATATATCAAGGCCTTGACCGATGGTATGGATGATCTGCCGGAAGTTGACCCCGCGCTACGTTCATCGCTCGCGGCAAGACTCAAGACGGAGGGATTGGAGGCTCTTGCAGAGCAACTGCACGAGTTGGATCCGGCGTTTTATGAGGTAGTGGACAGGAAAAATCCAGCACGCGTTTTACGTGCATTGGAGGTGTGTCTGACTACTGGCAAGCCCTACTCATCGCTTCGTACAGGTGTGCGTCAGAAGCGTGAGTTCAACATCGTGAAGATTGGCACCGACATGCCGCGCGACATATTGTATGATCGCATCGATCGTCGCGTGGATATGATGATTGACTTGGGGCTGGAGCAGGAGGCACGTAAGGTATATCCCATGCGCCATCTGAACTCACTGCAGACGGTTGGCTACCGTGAGATGTTTGACTATTTTGATGGGAAGTCAACACGCGATGAGGCCATAGAACTCATTAAACGCAACTCGCGTCGCTACGCCAAGCGACAAATGACATGGTTTCGCCGAGATGAGGAGATAGCATGGTTTTCACCCTCGGAGCGAGAGAAGATTCTTCAATATCTGGATTCAAAGATTT
>JAGBYV010000356.1 GCA_017628595.1 Alistipes sp. | reverse complement strand
CTGACCATTGACATAGGTGCTTGTGGGTGCGGCGAGGAAGATAGCGCAAGAGTCCAGCTCGCCAGCCTTGCCGTAGCGCTGCAACGGAATGTTGCTCTTTGCTATAGCCTGGACGTAGTCGCTATCCAGTGTGGCGGTTGTAAGGTCGGTGTAGAAGTAACCCGGGCAGATTGAGTTTACGGTGATACCGTGCTTGAACTGCTCGTCGGTAATATCCTCAGCATTGGCTACAGCACCTGTGCCGGCGTTGTTGACCAGAATATCCACACGACCAAATTTTTCTATTGTAGCCTGTACGGCAGCCTTAACCTTCTCGGTATCTGTAATATCGCAAGCTACGGGCAGCACCTCTACACCAAACTCCTCGCTGATAGCCTTGGCATTCTCCTCCAGAAGATTTATGCGTCGTGCAAGCAATACGAGGTTTGCACCCTGATTGGCAAAGGCCTTGGCCATCTGCAGACCCAGACCTGCTGAGGCTCCCGTCACTACGGCCACCTGTCCGCTAAGATCAAAATAAATCTTCATCGCTCTATTCCTTTCGTTTTAATTTTCAGTTTAAGGTTGAAAAACCTCCGCGGGGGAGGTTACAATTTGAAACAAAGGCATTGAAAATTTTTTAATAATATGCAAATATGTGAAAAAATATTTGCTTTTGGTGTATAAAAATGCTCCCGATCGGCTTTTTACACCTATTGGGAGCATAAATATGAATTGTAACGATTAGGCTAAATTTTGTTCAGAGCCTCGAATCCCTGACCATATACACCCATCACCGAACCCATCGTGATGAAGGCGTTCTCGTCGATGCGGCGTGCGATCTTCAGTATTCCCGCTGCGTCGCGCTTGCGGCAAACTACCATCACAATCTTGCAGTCGGCCTTGGTATACCAGCCCTTGCCGTCGATGATCGTTGCACCGCGTCGTGCCTCGGTGATGATGGCATCGGCAATGGCCTCATACTTCGGCGAGATGATGAATATCTGGTTTGACTGCTGGTTACCCGACTGAATCAGATCGACCGTATAACCGAATACGGCCACCATGATATAACCGTAGATAACGGTGGCGATACCCGTTGCAAGGTCGGTCGCAAGGAAGAGTGAACTACCGATGATGAAGAAGTCGCTCGAGATGACAATCTTGCCGTAACTGATTGTCTTGTACTTATTTATAATCATTGCCACGATATCCGTACCACCTGTCGAACCACCCTGACTGAAGCTCAGCGCTACACCTGCACCTGCCAGTACGGCACCCAGGATTACGAGCAGGATGTTGTGCGAGTCGATGTTGGCGGTGTAGATAGCCAGAATGTTTTCGGGGAGAACAATGCCCACCACATCCATTGCTACCGACAGCACGGCAATACAGTAGATGGTCTTAATGCCGAAGTTCCATCCCACGATGAAACCTGCCGCAATAAGCAGTATGGCGTTGATGACAAATACAAATGTACCGATCGATATGGCCGGGAAGAGCGCATTGAAAATCATCGAAAGACCTGTCGCTCCGCCACCCATACCACCTGCGGGCATTACGCACGCAACCCAACCGAATGCGTACAAGAACATGCCGATGGTCATCAGGAGATACTCCTTGAAACCTAAGGCAACTTTTGAAAATGATAAATTCATAACCTAACCACTTATAAATTGTAACCTAAAAGGCTGAAATGCGTTACTAAAAGTTAGCACTGCATTTGCGGCCGCAAATATATTAAAATATATTAAAAAATTCACCCTGGTGATAATTTTTCTCCTCCAATCTTTTGTCGAGCATCGCCAGAAGGGTCTCATTTCTGACCAATCCCCACCCTTCGGTATGGTGATAGCGGGGTGGAGCCTCGCCGGCAAATCGCTCCACGACAATCTCGGGACGAAGTCGGCGCAGAATCTCAATGAAGAGGTCGATATACTCCTCCACGCTCCAGAAACGGAACCGCTCGGGATGCTCGTCATACTCCGCGGCGAGTGCCGTATCGCGGAAGAGCTGCAGCTGGTGAAACTTCACCGTTGTGAGCGGCAGCGAGTTAATCTTCTGCACCTGATCGATCAGCATCTCATCGCTCTCGCCCGGCAGCCCCAGTATAAAGTGCGCTCCGCAGTGTATGCCTCGCTCGGCCGTAAGGCGTATGGCACGCTCGGCGGTGGCAAAGTCGTGACCTCGGTTGATTCGGGCAAGTGTCGTGTCGTAGCACGACTCCACGCCATACTCGATGGTGACATATTTCTCCCTGGTAAGCGACGCGAAGTAGTCGAGTTTCTGCTCATCCACGCAGTCGGGACGTGTGCCCACGACAATACCCGCAACGGCGGGATGGGCCAGCGCCTCATCATAACACTCGCGCAGACGCTCCAGCGGTGCATAAGTATTCGAGAAAGACTGGAAATATGCCAGATACTGCTCGGCTGTGCGGTAGCGGCGACGGTGAAACTCCACCCCCTCGTCGATCTGCTCGGTGATGCTTTTCTGCGGGTTGCAGTACGATGGTGTGAAGGCTGCATTGTTACAGAATGTACATCCGCCCGTTGAGATCGTGCCGTCGCGATTGGGGCATGTGAAGCCGGCGTTCACGGTCACCTTCTGCATGCGGTGGCCGAACGTGCGCTTGAAATGTGCCGCGTAGGAGTTGAAGCGGCGACTATCGCCCCAGGGGTAGATCATACTTTTGCTCTGTCTTGTATGCAAATGTAGCGATTGTAGCGCAAAAAATGGATGTCGGGGCCGATTTTCTTGTAAATAAATCGTACCTTTGGTCTTAAATGAGCCGTTTTGCCGACATAGTCCTGCCGCTGGCGCAGCCAGCCTACTGTTTTGCTCTGCCCTCAGGGGCGGAGGGCGATGCTGTGCGCGTGGGCGATGCCGTAGCGGTGCAGTTCGGCCCGAAGAATATCTATACGGGCATCGTGTGGCGTCTGCACGACGAGCGTCCCAACGTCAAACGCATCAAGACCATCGGTCGTCGGCTCTACGACCGTCCGCTGCTCAATAAGCAGGGTCGCCGCTTGTGGGAGTGGATTGCCGATTACTATATGTGTACCATCGGCGAGGTGATGCGTGTGGCTCTGCCCTCGCTCATCAAGCCGCAGGGCTCATCTGCCGAGGAGTTTTTGCGCGAGGAGTTCCGCCCGCGCATGGAGACCTACCTGTCGCTCACGGCGCAGTGGCGCGACAGGGATGCGTTGAGTGGAGAGTGCGACCGCATCAGTCGTCGTGCGCCACGCCGCGCTGAGGTGTTAAGGCAGATTCTCTCATTCGACAGCGCGCAGTGCAATGCTGCAGGCGAGGTGCCGCGTCGTCTGATAGATTGCGACTCGGCACAGATTGCCGCCCTTCGCAAGGGTGGATATATCGAGGTTGTGGAGCGCGAACGCGAGGTGGAGCGTGGCGCAAACATAGCCTTTTCGTTGCCTGAACTTACCCCCGAGCAGCAGCGCGTGGCCGGTGAGGTACGCTCCACGCGAGGGGTGCATCTTCTGCAGGGCGTTACGGGCTCGGGAAAGACTGAAATATATATGAATCTTATAGGTGAGGTGCTTGCCCAGGGTGGCGATGTGCTGATGCTGGTGCCCGAGATTGCCCTCACCTCGCAACTTATCGACCGCATGGAGCGTGTCTTCGGCTCGCGTGTGGAGGCCTATCATTCGCGCCTTACGCCGCGTCGCCGTACGGAGACATACCTCAGACTGCTGCACAGTGAAGGCGGACAACTCGTCATCGGGGCCCGCTCGGCTCTGTTCCTGCCGCTGCACCATCTGCAGCTCGTGGTGGTGGACGAGGAGCACGATTCAAGCTATAAGCAGAGCGATACGGCTCCCCGCTATCAGGGTCGCGATGTGGCCATCATGCTCGCCTCGCTGTATGGTGCGCGCACCGTTCTGGGCAGTGCCACTCCCTCGCTCGAGAGTTATGCCAATGCCCAGTGGGGCAAGTATGGCTACTCGCTGCTTGCGGAGCGTTATGGCGGAGCCGCAACACCGCACATCATCATCTCCGACACCATGCGCTCGGTCAAGCGCGGTGAGCGTCGTACGCATTTTAACCAGGTCCTGATAAACTCCATATCGGATGCTCTCTCGCGTGGTGAGCAGACCATGCTCTTCCAGAATCGTCGTGGCTTTGCCCCCTTTGTGCAGTGCCGTGGCTGTGGCTGGACACCGCGCTGTCCCAATTGCAACGTAACCCTTACCGAGCACCGCACGTCGGGACGTATGGAGTGCCACTACTGTGGCTATACGGCTACTGTGCCAAAGTCTTGTCCGCAGTGCGAAACGGTTGATCTGAAGCCTATGGGCTTTGGTACGGAGCGTGTCGAGGAGGCTATATCTGCGCTCTTCCCCGATGCCCGCGTGGCACGCCTTGACCGCGATACGGTCACTTCGGAGAGCGCCTACAACCGTATTATCCATGCCTTTGAAGCGGGACAGACCGACATCCTTGTCGGTACGCAGATGATCACCAAGGGTTTCGACTTCGGTCGTGTGGCCGTGGTGGGTGTTCTCAATGCCGATAATCTGCTCTTCTCGCCCGACTTCCGCGCTTCGGAACGTGCCTTTGCCCTGATGACGCAGGTGGCAGGTCGTGCCGGACGCCGTCAGAGCGAGGGTGTGGTCATTGTGCAGACCTCCGAGCCTGAAAATCAGGTTATCGGATGGGTGGCGCGTGGCGACTATCAGGCTATGGCTCGCGCAGAGCTTGCCGACCGCCACCTGTTCTTCTATCCGCCCTATGCGCGCCTTGTTCAGTTCACTCTCTTCTCATCCGATGTGCAGACTCTGCGTCGTGGCGTGGGGGAGTTTGCTGAGCTCCTCAGGGAAAAATTCGGTCGCCGCGTGGCGGGACCCGTAGCTCCGCCCGTGGATCGTATTCGCGGTGAGTATCTGTTGCGTTTGTTGCTCAAGATAGAAAATGGCCGCTCGATGGCTCGCGCCAGGGAGCTGTTGCGCGAGGTGATTGCCCAGATGCAGAGCAAGGCGGAGTTCAAACAGATAAAAATCGTCATCGATGTCGATCCTCAGTAGCCTTATCTACGATCTGCGCTCGCTCTTCATTCCGCGCTCGTGTGCGGTGTGCGGTGGAGTGTTGCCGCCATCGAAGCATCTGCTCTGCTCGATGTGCGAGGCCACGGCACCACTTACCAATCTGTGGCAGGAGCCGGCAAATCCCATGATGGAGCGTTTCTGGGGACTGCTCCCCATTGAGCATGCCTCGGCACTCTTCTGGTACGTTGAGGGTAGTCCGTGGCGCGATGCCGTCCATCGCTTCAAGTATGGCGGGCGGTGGCTCTCGGCCTACGATATGGGTCGCTGGTATGGAGCCCTGATGCGTGAGTCGGGATTGTATGCCACGGTGGATGCCATAGTGCCCGTGCCGCTGCATTGGTGGCGCAGGATGTGGCGTGGCTACAACCAGTCGGAGTACATAGCACGCGGCATAGCCCGCGAGCTGGGAGTGAAGGTTTTGTCGCACGCTGTCGTGCGCCATCGATATAATCAGAGCCAGACTCATCAGAGCGTTTTTCGCCGCTGGGCAAATGTCGAGGGTATATTCCGTGTGCGCAGGGCGGATGAGTTGCGCGGCAGGCATATCCTTCTGGTGGACGATGTCTTCACAACGGGTGCAACCATATTTTCCTTAGGCGAGACCATCCTTCGCGCGGTGCCCGACGTGCGCCTGAGCGTTGCGGTGCTGGCCACTACACGTCGCAGCCTGCGTCAGCAGGATTAGCCGTTATAAACACACTCTTGTTTATAACTTTCTATATTTTGTAATTTGCCGTTTGCGCAAAATTTCCTAATTTTGAATCTTGAAAATTATACCCTTTTTCTTTCGGGGGCTATAATTGCGATAAGTGTCAATACAAGAGTAAATTATGGCAAAAGAATATAATCCTTCGGCACGCAATCGTGCAGCATTTGAGTCTCTTACCGATGTAGCTGGTACGGTACCCCCTCAGGCTGTTGAACTTGAGGAGGCTGTGCTCGGTGCGCTCATGTTGGAGCGTGACAGTATCATCGCCGTGCAGGAGTATATCACCCCTGCGGCCTTCTACACCGAGGAGCACCGTCTTATCTACCAGGCCATCGAGTCGCTTTCGTCTGAGTTAAAACCCATCGACCTCTACACCGTGACCGAGCGTTTGCGCTCGCGCAAGGAGCTTAAGAAGGTGGGTGGTGCAGCATATCTTGCGCAGCTCACCCAGCGTGTAGGCTCGGCCGCCAATGTGGAGTTCCACGCCAAGATCATTGCGCAGAAGTATGTGCAGCGCGAGCTTATCCGCTCGGCCACCGAGATTCAGCGTCGTTCATATGACGAGGATCAGGATGTGAACGATCTGATCGGATATGCCGAGAGTGAGATCTTTGCCGTTGCCGAGGGCCACGTCAAGCGTTCGGTGCAGAATGCCAAGGATGTGCTGGCAAGGGCTATGAAGCAGATCGAGGATGCGAGCAAGAACACCTCGGCGTTCAATGGTGTGCCGTCGGGATTTCTCTCTATCGACCGCGTTACGCTCGGCTGGCAGCCCAGCGACCTTATCATCGTGGCGGCGCGTCCCTCAATGGGTAAGACCGCCTTCGTGCTCTCTATGGCCCGCAATATGGCTATCGAGCACAACTCCGCTGTGGCATTCTTCTCGCTTGAGATGTCATCCGTGCAGCTTATGATGCGATTAATCGTTGCCGAGACGGGCTTGCAGGGAAATGACGTAAAGTCGGGTCGTCTTACGCCCGAGCAGTGGCGTCACCTTGAGAGTGCCACCAAACCATTGGGTACGGCACCCCTCTTTATTGACGATACGCCTGCACTCTCGGTCTTCGAGTTCCGCTCGAAGGCGCGCCGACTCAAAATTCACGAGGATATAAAGATAATCATCATCGACTACCTGCAGCTGATGACCGGCAATGCCGATTCGAAGGGTAACCGCGAGCAGGAGGTGGCCTTCATCTCACGTACGCTGAAGGCTATTGCCAAGGAGCTCAACGTCCCCATCATCGCACTGTCGCAGCTGAGCCGTGCTACGGAGACCCGTGGTGGTTCGAAGCGTCCGCAGCTCAGCGACCTGCGTGAGTCGGGAGCCATCGAGCAGGATGCCGATATCGTAGCATTCATCCACCGTCCCGAGTACTACGGCATACAGACCGACGAGAACGGTATGCCTACGGCAGGTATGGCCGAGATTATCCTTGCGAAGCACCGTAACGGTGCCGTGTGCGATATTCCGCTGCGCTTCCTTAAGGATCAGGCTCGCTTTGCCGATATGGATGCCGAGGAGGGTTCTACGGCTGGAGGCTATCAGGAGATTGCCAGCAGTATGAGCGGTGGTGAAGAGTTCCCCGCACCATCCACATCTCCCGTGTCGGGAGGTCTGGGCTCGGCGATGGGTGGCGAGTTTGACCTTAACCAGGGTCCTGTGAATCTGGATAAGCAACCTCCCATTTCGGATGATGTACCGTTTTAAAGGAATATAAAATTCAAAAGCAAATTTGATTTTAACTACCTTTGGTTCTGCAACCTTCGGAGCGTAGCGACCAAAGCCCCTGCCTGAGGCGGGGGTTGGGGGTGGGTCAGACTTGCAAACTACGGCCATAGGCCGTAATCAGGCCGAAGGAGTGTTAAGGCAGAAAGAATTTATAATAGCATTATAAGCACGAATTTAGACATAGTTTAATGGTTGTTCGCACACATACTGGAACCGTTGCGGGTATAGGGGCTGTCCCCGTCACCGTCGAAGTGAGCATCACGGGCTCAGGCCTGGGGCTCTTTCTGGTGGGCTTGCCCGATAATGCCGTTCGTGAGAGTGAGCAGCGCATACGTTCAGCCTTCGAGAATTCGGGCTACCGTATGACCTCGCGCAAGTGTGTGGTGAATCTGGCTCCTGCCGACCTTCGAAAGGAGGGCTCGGGCT
>JAGBYV010000355.1 GCA_017628595.1 Alistipes sp. | reverse complement strand
GACGCAGACGGGCTGGTTTGGTAAGGATAGCCGCAAGTATATGGCCGACCTGATAGAGTGGTCGCTGAAATAAATCTATAATAGAAAAGGCTGCCCCTCGGGACAGCCTTTATTGTTACTTTAGTGAGAACCACTCGCCCCACGCCATTACGACGTAGTCGTGTGTGACGGGTTGCAGCTTCTGGAACGTGAGCCAGAATGCCTCGCGGTGGTCGATGGTGTGGCCCATCTCATTCTCGTGGCCGGTGAGTACATAGCGGGGATTAAAACCCTTGATGGCATCGGCTATGTTCATCGACCAGCAGTTGATTATCAGCGCGTCGATGGCGGGCTTCTGATCCTTCACCGTGTCGATCCACTTGAAGTCGCCCTCGTTGTACTGGTCGCCCGTGTGTGCTACGGTAATACCCTCGGGGGTGGTCACGGCATAGACGTTACACATCATATCACTCTGGTGGCCGGGGTAGATCTTCACTTTCAGTACATCGCCACTTAGGAGCTTTACCTCCTTATTTAGTATCTCCGTCTCCGAGCGGTAGTGCGTCACGCCCTCGACATCCTTCAGTATCTCGTCGGCAGCAATGACCGGCTTGCCAGCGGCAATGAATCGGTCGGCAACGTAGCGATCAACGTGGTCGCCGTGGTTGTGCGTAAGAAAGAGTACGTCGCACTGATTAACGATAGTGGCAATATCCTTCTCGCTTACGATTGACTCGGCATTGAGCTCTCCGCGCACCACATCAAAGGCGATGGTTACTGATTTTGTGCGTGCAACGAAGCCGTCGTTGTAGATTTTGTAAATCTTCATTCCCTTTTTAACGGGTGACTGCATGTCGGCTATAACCTTGCTTGTGCGTGAGGCCACAAAGCTCTTGAATGGCTCGGTGTTGTCGTACTTGGTCTCGTGCAACATGGCGTCGAGGTTGTAGAGTGCCAGCTTGCGCGATGTGGGGGCACCCACCACGGGCGGATACTCGTCGAGTGACTCATCCACCAATTCGTACATATACTTTGCCTGACGCAACAGGTAGGCATCCTCCTTGCCCCAGTAGGCTACATCCTCTTGCGCAGAGGCTACACTCGGTAGCGAGATTAGTGCCACAACGGCAAAAAATGAAAATAGTGCTTTTCTCATAATGTGAAATTTTGTTTTTCTCTCTTACAAAGTTAGTAAAAAATGATTCTCTGCGAGTAAATTTTTCTCGTAAAGGTTGTGTAAACTTGGAATAAAAGTTATATTTGTAGGAAAATTCCTACTTTTGCAACTATAAATTTATTCAACTATGCAAGAAAAAGATGGTAAGTACATTTTCGGGGTGGTCAAAATCAGCGAAAAAGGGCAGATTGTAATCCCCAAGGAGGCTCGCAAAGTCTACAACCTGCAGGCGGGCGATGCGCTCCTGCTGCTGGGCGATAAGAACGGTATGGCCTTGGTCAAGACCGATATTTTTCAGGATTTAGTCGGGCAGGTACTGGAGGACCTTAACAAATGAGACGCCACTGGATTGACAACCTGCGCTGGGTGACGGTGCTGCTCGTTCTCTTCTACCACGTTATCTACTACAATAATAATAAAGGCGTTGTGGGTGGCTTTGGTGGCTGGGGCGATGGACCGCAGTATCAGGATGTGGTGATGTATCTGCTCTATCCCTGGTTTATGCCTCTGCTCTTTATCCTTGCAGGCATAAGCGCCCGTTATGCGCTGGCGCGACAGAGCGCCAAAGAGTGGTTTAAGAGCCGTACGCGCAAGCTGTTGGTGCCCTCGACCATCGGACTGCTCTTCTTTGGCTTTTTGACAGGTTTCTTTAATACGTTGGCGGCTCCTGCAGCCGATCTTGCGGGGTTGCCTTTGATGGTGAAATATCTCATTTGGGCTATCAGCGGCACGGGGCCTCTGTGGTTTATTCAGGTGTTGTGGCTCCTGTCGTTATTGCTTCTGCTCCTAAGGCGCCTCGATGCCAACGATCGAGCATGGCAGGCGTGTGGGCGAATGGGCGTTGTGCCTATAGTGCTGATGGGCGTGATGTTCTGGTTGGGACATCAGACGCTTGTGATGAACCCCAACCCTGCGGGTATTGATGGATTGTGGAATCTGTATAAGCCTCTGTTTTACGCTATACCTTTTCTGATGGGTTATTTCATCTTCTCGCACGATAGCGTTCAGCAAGCCGTGCAGCGCGTGTGGCAGCCATTGATGGCGTGCAGCGTGGTGGCGGGTGTGGTTCTTGTCGTTACGACCTTTGGACAGGATAACACCCTGCCGCAATATCTCGCTTCGCCACTCAATAATCTGTATGGCTACCTGATGTGCCTTGCGATGATGGGGTGGTTTGGCTGCAAGTTTAACGGCACGGGACGCGTAGCGGATTATATGACGCGCTCGAGCTTTGGAATCTATATTGTCCACTATCTGATCGTAAACTCATTGGGCTATGCGCTTCGAGTAGCGACTGGGCTGCAACCGCTGTGGGTATATGTTATTCTTACCGTGGCGGTATTTACACTCTCGCCATTGCTCTATGAGATTTTGCGCCGAACGCCT
>JAGBYV010000354.1 GCA_017628595.1 Alistipes sp. | reverse complement strand
ATTGCCGACTGCGCTGTGTGCTACACCGTAGATCCCAAGTATCCCCAGCCCTCGTTCCTTCAGAAGCTCTTTGGTAAGAAGGCTCCCCAGCCCGTATTTACCGATGAGTACTTCCTCGAGAAGGCTACACAGATGGCAGCCCTGGGTACTGATATGATTACTATCAAGGATATGTAGCGACTTATTCCTCCCCAGCGTATAAGCCGCCTGGTGAAGCTCTTCAAGCAGCACGTAAAGGTGCCCATCGACTTCAACACCCACTCTACTCCCGGTTACGGTTTGGCTTCAGTATTTGCAGCTATTGCCGCTGGTGTTGACGTAGTGGATACAAACTGCTGGTGGTTTGCTGGTGGTACCGGTGCACCCGCTTTGGAGCTTGTATATGTATTCTGCCAGAAGATGGGTATCGACATCGGCGTAAATATGGATGCTGTTGCAAAGATCAACGAGAAGTTGAAGGGTATCCGCAAGGAGTTGGAGTTGTCTGTATTTGGTGCTGAGAAACCCAAGCCTAACCGCTTCGCATTCTCTGATACGGCTGATCAGCTCTTCAATGAGGCTGTGGCTGCAGCTAAGGCTGAGAACTTCGACAAGTTGTTGGATGTTAGCCAGAAGATCGAGGCTTACTACGGCTTCCCCGCTCCCAATGAGCTCGTACAGAAGGCTGAGATCCCCGGTGGTATGTACTCTAACATGGTGGCACAGCTCAAGCAGCTCAAGTCGGAGGATATCCTCCCCCGCGCTATGGAGCTTATCCCCTCAGTTCGTTTGTCAGCAGGTCTTCCTCCCCTTGTTACTCCTACATCGCAGATCGTAGGTGCTCAGGCCGTAAACTGCGCTATGGACGAGAAGGCAGGTCGTGAGATGTATACCAACAAGAGCTCACAGTTCATCGGTCTGGTGAAGGGTGACTACGGTAAGACTCCCGTGAAGATCGACCCCGAGTTCCGTATGAAGATTTGTGGTTTCAGCGACGAGCGTCCTTATGATACCTCTAAATATACTATGCAGCCTAACCCCGAGTTGCCCGAGGCAGGAGGTGTTAAGCTCGCAGAGAACGAGAAGGAGGTACTCTTGCTCGAGTTGTTCCCGCTCGTAGCAAAGAACTATTTGACCAACACAAAGAAGAAGGCATACGAGACTGAGCAGGCTGAGAAGGCTGCCAAGGAGGCCGCAAAGGCTGCTGCCGAGGCAAAGCGTGCCGCTGAGGCTAAGGCTGCTTTGGATGCACAGCGCATTAAGCCTATTACAGGCAAGACCGTAGAGGCTCCTCTGCCTGGTCGTATTCTTGAGGTGTGCGTAAAGGTTGGCGATCAGGTTAAGCGTGGTCAGACTATCGTAATCCTCGATGCTATGAAGATGGAGAATAACATCACTACCGACTACGCTGGTACTGTTAAGCAGGTTGTAGTAGAGGTTGGTGAGGCTGTTCCCGCTAACGCTATCCTGGCTGAGGTGGAATAGTACTCCTTATATAATTAATTTGAAGCCTGTCCGAAGAAAATATTGGACAGGCTTCATTTTTTTTTGTTTATACGTTTACAAATTGATGATTTATAGTGATATATTGTTGTATATTTTGGTCATTTATGGATTTTTTTATTACCTTTACGGCTGATTTTGTTATCGCTGATATCGTTGCAAAGCCTAATCAAAATCGCCCTAATTTAACCAGTAAAAGAGTCGCGCAAAAGAACGTTTATTTCTATGAAAGAACAATTAGAAGCTCTGAATGCCATATCCATCAATTTTGGCGAGGGCGGTATGATGATCGTCAACATCATTCTTGCATTTGTGATGTTCGGCGTTGCGCTTGGTATCAAGCCGCAAACTTTTAAGGACGTATTTACTAATCCCAAAGCGGTAATTACCGGCGTGCTGTTGCAATGGGTGGGCCTGCCTGCGGTTACTTTCGCTATTACGCTGATCCTCAGCCCGCTGATTACGCCGATGATTGCCCTCGGTATGATTCTGGTGGCATCGTGCCCGGGAGGTAATATCTCCAACTTCATGAGTTCGCTCTCGCGTGGTAATGTGGAGCTGTCGGTGTCGATGACCGCCATTACTACTGCGCTGGCACCCGTGGCTACCCCATTCAACTTCTTTTTGTGGGGCTCGCTTTATAGCCACATCATTAGCATCAAGGGTGATATACCCATGCTTGTAATCCCCTTCTTCCCGATGTTGTGGCAGATCCTGCTTCTGCTTGGTGTGCCCATCGTCCTGGGTCTGTTGTTCTCGCGCCGTTTCCCTGATGCTACGAAGAAGATCACAAAGCCTGCGCAGGTAATCTCTATCCTGCTCTTCATGGGTATGGTGATTGTGTCGTTCGCGCAGAACTTCCAGCTCTTCCTGGATAATATCTTCTACGTATTCTTTATCGTTATGCTTCACAATGCTTGTGCGCTTGGTACGGGATACTTCGGTAGCCGATTGGCAAAGTTGCCCGAGCAGGATCGTCGCTCACTCACTGTTGAGACCGGAATCCAGAACTCTGGTTTGGGACTGGTGCTGCTCTTCAATGCTGCTATTTTCCCGCCTGAGGTATGGCACGGACAGTATGGAGGTATGCTCTTCATCACTGCTTGGTGGGGCATTTGGCATATCATCTCGGGACTCACGGTGTCATATTATTTCCGCCGCAAACCCCTTACGGAATAGTGTATGGCTAAGGTTAAAAAGATACAGGATTTCAATCTTGCGTATGCGATTCTTCGCTACTATGTAGATATTACGCTCAAACTCTCGTATCGCAACATCCGATATGTAGGTCGTGAGAATATTCCTCAGGATGGAGCTGTAATATATGCTCCCAACCACACCAATGCGCTGATGGATGCGCTGGTTATTTTGGCGATGGATCGTCGCGCTAAGGTTTTCGTTGCTCGAGCCGACATCTTCAAGAACCCTATCCTGGCAAAGATTTTTGCCTTCCTAAAGATTATGCCCATTATGCGTATGCGTGATGGTCTGGATGAGGTAAGACGCAATAATGAGACCATAGAAAAGGCTGTTGACGTGTTGCGTGACAAGGTGCCGTTCTGCATCTTCCCCGAGGGTCAGCATCAGGCCAAATATTCGTCACTGCCTCTGTCGAAGGGTATTTTCCGCATTGCTTTTCAGGCGCAGGAGATGATGCCCGATGTACCTTTGTATATCGTTCCCGTGGGTATCCGCTATGGTAACTTCTTCCGTTTCCGTTCTACGGTGAGTGTTCATGTGGTGGAGCCTATAAATGTAGGTGAGTTTATTGCTGCGCACCAGGAGAAGAGTCCGCAGGAGCAGATGAACATAATGCGTGAGGATTTGACCGAGCGCATGAAGTCGTCGATTCTCTACATCCCCAACGACGATGATTATGAGGCAAAGTATGAGGTGTGTGCAACAATCGTTAAGTCTCAGGCCAAGAAGATCAAGCAATCTTCTACGGAGCCTATGAAAGAACTCGATGCTCACTTCCAGGCTAATCGTCTTACCGTTAAGCAGATTGATCGTTTGATGGAAGAGCAGCCCGAGCGTGCGGCGGAGTTGTTGAAGTTGGGTCGTGAGGCTGCAGTGTTGCGTCGCAGTCGCCACATTAGCCTTGACTCTGTCTCGCTCAAGTATCCCGTGTTGTCGCGTATCCTTAAGTTGTTGTTCTTCATTGTGGCGCTACCCTATTGCATTCCTGTATCGGTGCTTACACTGCCCATTAAGTTGGTGTGCATGTATCTCTGCCACCTGATGAAGGATAAGGCTTTCCATAACTCGGCTCGCTATCTGGTGAACCTTGTGCTGTGGCCGATATTGATGATTATCTATGCGGCTATCGCCTATAGCTTCTTGCCATGGCAGTGGGTTTTGCCCGTTACCATTGTCTTGATGCCCGCTCCTATTGTGGCTCATGAGACGTGGCGAGTATTGCGTGTTCTTATCTCTGATGTGAAATTGTTGCTCTTTACTGAGCTGCGAGATAAGTATGCGAAGATCAAGAATATAATGTATAACATGTAAATCTTTACTTAATATGAGATATATATTTACCCTCCTCCTTTCTACCCTTATGGCCGTATCGGCTTTGGCACAGGAGTCTTCGAAGCAGGAGATTGTGAAGACGGGTTACAACTTCGGCCCGCTGCCCGCTGTGGCATTCGATGCCGATAAGGGTTTTCAGCTGGGCGCATTGCTCAATATCTATGACTTTGGTGATGGCTCTACATATCCTAACACTCGCCAGCAGTGGTATTTCGAGGCGTCGTTCTTCACCAAAGGTTCACAGCTTTTTGTGGTGTCGTACGACAACCGATTCTTGATTCCTGGCGTGCGTTGGTCATCTACCCTTACACTTACCAACGATAAGGCTATGGACTTCTATGGCTTCAATGGTTATATGTCGTACTACGACCACGAGAAGGTAGCCGCAGGTAAGGATAAGGCTAATCACAACGATTATATCTACACTCCGAAGTATCGCGTCAATCGCCTTGCGATGCTCTTTAAGTCGGATTTTACGGGTAACATCTGGCAGAACAAGTTGTTCTGGGAGGCTGGCTATCACCTGAGCTATATCAAGCAGGGCTATGAGGATAAGCAGGCCTTGAATCTCGAGAAGATCAATAAGAATAAGGAGGATTATAAGATGTTCCCCGCCGATGAGACACCCGTTTTTGATCTGTATCGCCGTTGGGGTATTATCTCCGAGGATGAGGCTTGGGGTGGCTGGAACAGCACCGTGCGTTTGGGTCTGTTGTTCGACACTCGCGATAAGGAGGGTGCTCCCTCGCGTGGCATTTGGGCTGAGGCTCATGCTACACTTGCTCCCAAGTGGCTGGGTACGACAAATCCCTACTATCGCTACTCAGCAACATTCCGCCACTATCTGCCCATCGTGAAGAACGACATTTTGACCTTCGCCTATCGTTTGAACTACGAGGGTACGATCGGTAAGACGGCACCCTACTATGTGCTGCCTTTCATTACCGTTATGGGTCCTTCGTACGATCGCGATGGTATGGGTGGCTACCGTACGATCCGTGGTTTGATGCGTAACCGCGTGCAGGGTCTCGACGTTGCTTCGTATAATGCCGAGTTGCGTTGGCGCTTTGTTAATTTCGCATTGTGGAACCAGAATATCGCCTTCGGTCTCAGCGCATTCAGCGACGGTACCATGGTAACACGCAACTACGATATGTCGTTTAAGGGCGAGGAGCAGCATCGTGCCGAGTATGATGAGTATATGGCTCGCACCGGCAATCGCACATCTGACCGTCCTCACATCACCGTAGGTGCTGGTCTGCGTTTCATTATGAACCAGAACTTTATCGTGGCCTTCGAGTATGGTTTGCCCGTAAGCAAGTTCAGCAAGGATGAGCTTATCAAGAATCAGGATGGCAACGGCGCATTCTATATCAATACCGGATTCCTCTTCTAATTTAAGGAGAGAAGATTTATAATATGGCCGTAATTAACATCATACTCCTTGTTGCCCTCTTCTGCATCACGCCAGCGGGTGTGATTTGGCTCTGTCGCCGATATGCCTGGTTGGGTAAGTTGGGGCCTATAATGGTGCTTTATGGTGTTGGAATGGTTGTGGGTAATCTGCCATTCATGCCCGAGCAGATTGCCGTGGTGCAGGACGTCCTGCCTAATGTGATGATTCCGCTGGCCATACCTATGATGCTCTATGGCTGTAACTTCTCGCGTGGCGAGGCCGGTCTGCAACTGAAGATTGTCGCAAGTGGATTCCTGTCTGTTTGTGCGGCTGTGGTTATTGGTTATCTGCTATTTGGTCAGCATATTGCCGAGGGTGACAAGGTGGGCGGTATTATTACCGGTATGTACACTGGCGGAACGCTCAATGCTGCCGCTCTGCAAACCATATTCAAGATAAAGAGTGAAACGTATATCCTGATAAACTCCTCCGATATAGTTATTTCGTTTATCTATTTCGTATTTCTATTCAGCTTTGGTATCAGGATGTTTCGCCGACTCTATGGTCAGAGTGCAACCGTCGCAGAGGATGGTGCAGAGGTTGGTGTAGAACAGGCTGCGGCTCAGACGTCAAACCCCTATAAACCTCTGCTAAAGAGCGAGGGCAGAAAACAGCTGGGTAAGATTCTTGGTGTAACGCTTATAGTGGTAGCCCTGTCTGCTGCGGCGACGCTTCTTGTACCCGATGACTGGTTTATGGTGGTGTTTATCCTTACGCTCACGACACTAGGTGT
>JAGBYV010000353.1 GCA_017628595.1 Alistipes sp. | reverse complement strand
TTTTTATTCAGGTAAGATTTCCAACTCTTGCAATAGGCCGAAATCCTTAATATGTTCGGTTTATTTCTCCTGATAGAGGAAACGCTTGATAGAACGCTTCGGTGTCTTCTCAAACTCGCTGTCGCGGATCTCCATCAGAGCCACCTTCTCGTAAGAGGCAACCTGAGTATTAAGCAACTTGATATTATCCTCCATCATCTGCTTAAGAGCCTCCTTGTTGATATTCTCCTTCTCGGCTGTATCGTAGTCGGGCACAATCAGAGCCTTCAGCACACCCTTGCTCTCGATAACAAGCGACTCAAGCACCATAGGCAGGTTGTTGAGTTTATCCTCAATCTCCTCGGGGTAGATATTCTGACCCGTACCAGTAAGAATCATAGTCTTGCAACGGCCCTTAATATATATAGTACCATCGGGATCCATAATACCCATATCGCCCGTATGCAACCAGCCATCGTCCTCAAGAACGGCTTTTGTAGCCTCCTCGTTCTTATAGTAACCCATCATCACATTCTCACCGCGAACGATAATCTCGCCGGCAATTCTATGCGGATCGGGTGAATCGATCTTCACATCCATAAATCCGGGCAGGTAGCGACCACATGAGCCCTGCTTGAACTCACAGGGAGCAGTAACACTGATCAGGGGAGCACACTCGGTCATACCATAACCGATCGTAAGCGGGAAGTTGATCTTGCGCAGGAACGACTCGGTCTCCTGATTCATAGGCGCACCACCCACGATGAAGATATTGGTCTCGCCACCAAACGACTCCAGCAGCTTAGACTTGATGATTGCATAGAGAGCGGTATTTACGAAAGGTATCTTCATAGCGATGCTCATCGGTCCCTTCTCGAGCATAGGCATAATCATCTTGCGATAAACCTTCTCAAGAACCAGAGGAACGCAGCAGATCATCGTAGGCTTAACGGTCTTCATCGCCTCAACCAAAATCGAGGGCGACGGCATACGGCCCAAAAGCGTGATGTGACCACCTACAACCAGCTGAGCCAGGAAATCGAAGGCTGCACCATAGGCGTGAGCCAGGGGCAGGAACGACAACACACGACCGCGCTTGAAGAGGAACGGAGCACCAGTCTCGGGGTTGATAAAGCCACGACCAAAGACCATATTACCCGTAAGGTTATTGAGCGAGATCATTACACCCTTCGATGAGCCAGTGGTACCAGAGGTGTAGTTCAACAGGATCATCTCTTCGTTGGGGATGGCATTGAACTTGATATCCTCTACCTTGAAGCCATTGGGATACTTTGCAGCGAAGTCTGCATCCAGAGCCTTCACAGCATCGGCAACTGCACTACCCTCCTTCTCATACACCACATCGTAACGCTTGAGCGACAATGCAGCCTCCAGCAGAGGCATACGGTCGGTGTCGAGAGTCTGCCAGTGAGCATCACCAGCGAAGAGAAGACGGCTCTCAGAGTGAGTCACGATATTCTCAATATCGGCGGGGTTGAAATCCTGAAGAATGGGGACAATCACTACACCATAGGTGATGGTTGCGATGTAGCTTACGCACCAGTTGATATCGTTACGACCTACCAGGGCGATCTTGTCACCGTGCTTGATACCTACCTTCTCAAAAAGAATATGCAGGCGAGCCATCTGCTCGGCCATCTCGAGATAGGTGAGGGTCTTTTTGCTGAAGTAGTCGGTCAAAACCGGCAAGGAGTGATTTTCGCGGAAACTCTCCTCGTAAATTTTAATCAAATTCTCTTGTAGCATATAGTATTTTGATTAGTTATTTTTCATCTTTAGGCTTGCCCCAGATATAAATCTTGGACTCTGTGCCAGCCTTCAGCCTCTCGATATTCTTGCGATGCGACCACAGGAGCAGACCTGCCACCACAATCGAGAAGAGAATGAAGGTGAACGAGATGTCGTGGTTACGCGACCACTCGCTCGATGAGTAAATTATCACAAACATGGGGAAACAGCATCCTGCCGTCATCGAAGCGAGCGACACGTAGTGCGAAATCATAAACACCAACGCCCACACACCAAAGCAGAGCAGGATGATCTGCGGATAGATACCCGTCACGGCTCCTACCAGCGTCGCTACACCCTTGCCACCCTTGAAGTCGGCAAAGATGGGGAAGATGTGTCCCAGCACAGCGGCAAATACAGCCAGAATCTTCAGGTTGATAAGCCACGCCGATGTAATCTCGGGATCGTATCGCATCAGACTCAGGAGCGACACTGCGGCAAAGCCCTTGAAGAAATCGAGTACAAAGACAGGTATCGCGGCACGCTTGCCCAGCACTCGCAGCATATTGGTTGTACCTGCATTCTTGCTACCATGTTCACGAATATCGACACCATAGTATTTCTTGCCAATCCACACTGCACTGGGGATAGAGCCCAACAGGTAGGCCAAAACAAGCATCGATAAAACGCAATAATATGTAATAATACTCCAACTAGCCATAATCTCAATAAATAAAGCGCGGCAAATGAGGCAGAAATTCAAATATTTTTGACTCCGCTACTACC
>JAGBYV010000028.1 GCA_017628595.1 Alistipes sp. | reverse complement strand
TGGCGAGCGTGGTGGCCGCACAATTGAGATTGAGAACAATGCCAAGGATTGCCTGATGACATTTGTGCGCGAGGTGGAGGGAAGCCGCGTGGTTGCCATCATGAATCTATCGCCATACACCATACACGCCTCGTTCAACAACGGCATATATGCGGGCGAGTACACCAACGCCATGACGGGCGAAAAGATGATTCTGCCACTGCACCTGGAGCAGGACATAGAGCCTTGGCGTTATACCTTATTATATAAATAGAGATGAAACGACTATTTATCATACTTCTGCTGCTTGTAGCAATCTCGCCGATTCAGTCCCGCGAGTATAGCATCAAGGATGTGCCGAACGTGCAGTTGGAGAACCGCTATCGCTTCACATCCAATCCCGACGGAATACTGGAGGATTGGGCTGTAGCACAGATTGACTCCATCTGTTATGATCTGCGCCATCGGGGGATTGCACAGACTGCCGTCGTAGCACTTCGCGAGATTGACACTGACGACGTATTCGAATTTGCATACGAGTTATTCTCCTCATGGGGTGTGGGCAGCAAGAGCAACAGCGGCATTGGAGTGATATTGGTAGAGGAGGCTCGCGAGATACGCTTCGTGACGGGATATGGCGTGGAAGGAGTTCTACCCGACGCCATATGCAAGCGCATACAGAATCAATATATGCTCCCCTACTTCCGCAATGGCGACTACAGCCGTGGTATGGTAGCCGGAGTGCAGGCCATACGCGCCGTGCTTAACGGCAGCGAGCTTGACGCCGGAGGCAACGATGATTATGTGGATGAAGATGAAGAGGCATTGGTTGCTATGGTTGTATTCTTTATCATTGTCATCATCGCCTCGATGATCATAGTAATCCTCGCCGACCGCAAGTCGCGCACATGTCCTACGTGCAAGCAGCTTTCACTACAGAAGGACTCCACTCGTCTATTGAGCCGCAACTTCGGAGCATCAACATACGAGGATACGTTCATCTGCACGAAGTGTGGCACAATAGTAAAACGCAAGCGACAGGATTATAACTCCTCACATAACAATCGTGGCGGCGGTCCGATAATCATGGGCGGCATGGGACGTGGCTTTGGCGGTGGCAGCTCATTTGGTGGCGGCTGGGGCGGTGGATCGTTCGGTGGCGGCGGCGCAGGTTCCCGATGGTAAAAGACAAATAGAGTTTAACAAATAAAAAATAAAGAAGATGAAAAAACTAATTCTTTTCGCAGTGGTAGTACTCTGCAGCATGACTTCATGCTCGACCTACAACAACATGGTATCGATGGACGAAGCGGTAAAGAGCGCATGGTCAAATGTAGAGACACAGTATCAGCGTCGCGCCGATCTTATCCCCAACCTCGTATCGACGGTCAAGGGTTACGCCTCACACGAGGAGTCAACACTGCAGGCAGTGATGGAGGCACGCTCGAAGGCTACATCGGTAAACATCTCAATGGATGACCTTACGCCCGAGAAGATTGCCGAGTTCCAGAAGGCGCAGTCGGCTGTCAGCTCTGCTCTTGGTCGTCTGATTGCCGTATCGGAGAACTATCCCGACCTGAAGGCAAACCAGAACTTTCTGGAGTTACAGGCGCAGCTGGAAGGTACCGAGAACCGCATCAGCGTTGCCCGCAAGACATTCAACGACACGACACAGCAGTATAACGTATCGGTACGATCATTCCCCGCCAACATCATTGCTATGATATTTGGCTTTGACCAGAAGGCATACTTCTCGGCTGACGAAGCGGCCTCAACAGCTCCCAAAGTGGAGTTTTAACACTATTTTTTAATGATTGCTGATTAAAATATTTTAATTTTGTTTGCTTACATTAAAAAATTATCTCTATCTTTGTTAGTAACGAACCTAAAAACTATTTCATACTATGGATCAGAAGAAACTTTTCGACCAGAAGACTTCAAGACGTACATTCTTGAAGCAGTCGGCAATGGGTTTGGCTATGGCTTCAATCCTGCCTTCAGCACTCACTTCATGCGCATCAGGTGAGACAGCAGCTCCTGCTAACTCTACTGGCATCAACTCTAACTTCCACGGCGTAAAGATCGGTTGTATCACTTATAGCTGGCGTTCAATGCCCGCAAATACTGTTGATGAGATCATCGCATACTGTAAGGAGGCTAACATGGGTTCATTGGAGCTTATGAGCAACGATTTGGAGCGCGTACTGGGTGTTCCCGAGAATCCCCAGACTCGTATTATGGCAGAGGCTCGCGCTAAGATGCCCGCTCCCAAGCCCGGTGAGCGTCCCGCACGTCCCCAGCTCACTCCCGAGCAGCAGGCAGAGATCGCTAAGTATGCAGAGGATTTGAAGGCATGGCGCGTAAACATGGATATGGCTAAGGTTGAGGCTGTACGCAAGAAGTTCAACGACGCTGGTATCGAGATCCACATCGTTAAGTTTGCTCCCGCAAACTGGTCTGACGAGGAGATCGAGTACGCTTGCAAGGCTACTAAGGCTATGGGTGCTAAGGCTATCACTCAGGAGATCAGCCTCGAGGCAGCTCAGCGTTTGGCTCCATTTGCTGAGAAGCACGGCATCTACATTGCATTCCACAACCACAACCAGTATGGTGAGGAGGGCTTCAGCTGCGATCCCGTATTGGCAGTATCTCCCAACATGATGCTTAACTTCGACTGCGGTCACTACTTCGGCTCAACTGGTAAGAACCCCGTTGACTTCATCAAGAAGTACCACGATCGTATCTACAGCATCCACCTCAAGGATAAGACTGGTAAGAACACTGAGCCCGCAAATACCAACCAGGTATGGGGTCAGGGTGAGACTCCTTTGAAGGAGGTTTTGAACCTCTTGAAGGATCAGAAGTGGCCTATCTACTGCGACATCGAGCTCGAGTACGAGATCAAGCCTTGGTCAAATGCAGTTAAGGAGTTGGGCGTTTGCGTTCGTCACGCACGCGAGTTGCTCATGTAATACCAATACAACTAACAAAAACGCCCCACACTCCATGGGGCGTTTTTATTAATTTTTGTTCCACTAGGTTGCCCGCGCAACCTCTTCACACAACCTAAATACACATGGGAAAAGTACGTTTCGGTGTCGTAGGCACCAATTTCATCACCGACTGGGTTATTGCAGGCGCACGCGAGGATGAACGTTTCCAGCTCTCGGCCGTATGCTCACGCACACGCGAGCGCGGCGAGGAGTTTGCCGCAAAACACTCTATCGAGCATGTCTTCACATCACTCGAGGAGATGGCCGCAAGCGATAAGGTCGATGCCATCTACATCGCATCACCTAACTACATGCACGCCGAGCAGAGCATCCTCTGCATGAATCATGGCAAGCATGTGCTGTGCGAGAAACCGATGGCATCAAACGCCCGCGAAGCACGTGCAATGGTCGAAGCGGCAAAAAGAAATGGTGTCACACTGATGGAGGCGATGAAGAGTACACTGTCACCCTCGTTCCGTGCCGTACGCGAAAACATTGGGCGCGTAGGTACACTTCGCCGTTACTTCGCATCGTTCTGCCAATATTCGTCACGATACGACAAGTTCAAGGAGGGAACGGTGCTCAACGCCTTCCGCCCCGAGCTTTCGAACGGCGCAATGATGGATATTGGTGTATATACGATCTACCCCATGGTTGTTCTCTTCGGTCGCCCGCAGAGCATCAGCGCACAGGGCGTTGTATTGTCAAGTGGAGCGGATGGTCAGGGTGCTGTGAATATGCAGTACGAAGGCATGAATGCCACTATCCTCTACTCGAAGATAGCCAATTCACACCTGCCAGCCGAAATCGAAGGCGAGGATGGCAACATTCTGATCGACCGCATTCAGACACCCACAGACGTACGCTTCTATCCGCGTCAAGCGCCCGCATCGGGACAGGAGAAGCGATCCGAGGGCGAAAACCTGAGCGTAGAGGATAGCCACAATGAGTATTATCACGAAATACGAGAATTCATCGACCTGGTGCTGGGTGGTCGCATAGAGTCAGAGATCAATTCGCATGCTGCATCCATTGCTACGCTGGAGATTATCGACGAAGTACGCCGCCAGCTGGGCGTGCACTACCCCGCCGATGAGGAGTAACTACTCCTCTGCCCTATCATAATCCTCGGGGCGAAACGCCGAGGTAGAATCTACAATAGCCAGACGACTATGATAGAGTCGTTTGGCTATTATATTATCCAACGAAAAGCGCCCCGCGCCCATGCAATACATCAGCGCAAATAGAATCAGAAAAATCATAGCCAAC
>JAGBYV010000352.1 GCA_017628595.1 Alistipes sp. | reverse complement strand
AGTTTTTGGTGCGTAACCTCTTCTATACGGCTCCCGCACGTCGTAAGTTCAACAACGACCGTACCAAGATGGTCAATGCTATCAAGCGCGTCTTTCGACAGGTGGCGCTCTGCAATCCGCAGATTCGTTTTTGCCTGATGTCGAACGATATGCCTATCATGACACTGGAGGGCGGATCGCTGCAGGAGCGTATCATAGGCGTTGTGGGTCGCCATATCAAGACCAATCTTTTGGAGGTCGATGTCGATACTACGATTGTGAAGGTGCAGGGTTATGTCGGCCGTCCATCGGCTGCCAAGCAGAAGAATACAGAGCAGTATCTCTTCGTCAATGGCCGTTACTTCAATTCGCCGCGAATCTATCGCGCCATCATGAAGGCCTACGAGACGCTTATTCCCGAGAAGGATGCGCCGTCCTACTTTATCTACCTTACCATCGATCCCGAGAGGGTGGATGTGAATGTGTCGCCCCATAAGACCGAAGTTCACTTTGCTGATGCCGAGGAGGTGAATCAGATCGTAACGGCTGCCGTGCGCAGCACGTTGGCCAAGAGTGGCAGTGTGGCGATGATGGATTTTGACAATAGCGTCGCTATAAATATTCCTGTTCTGGGCAGTTCGCAGGGTGCGATATATGCTGAGCCCAAGAGTACTTCACTTACCGACTATAACCCTTTCCGCGACGATTATATCGATGTGGCAGAGCCAACGGTTGAGGTTGACGGAGCATTCGACGATCCGTTTGAGCTTGCACAGCGCAGTGCTGCGGCAAAGCCCACGGCGATGCCAGCGACAAAGCCGCGCGTTACTACACCCAAGTCGGATAGTCTGCGTGATGTGTCGTGGAGTGAGATTACGTCAGGTAGCGACTTCTCCCTTTCAGCTACCCCTGTGATCATTGAGCCTGAGCAAGAAAAAAACATTGCGGAGAAGTATCAGGATATAGAGTCTGATTTTGCTATGCCTGCAGCCTCCTCTATTGAGATGGAGAGCACACTCTCGGAGAGTACGCTGGAGTTTGTCCCTTCGGCCATGCAGTCGCAGATCGAGTATGAGTCGGCACTCGAATTCTCATCCGTGGTGCCGCTTATTGGAGGTTATGCCATAGCCATGAGCGCTGGTCGTCCCCTAATCGTTGATCTGCGTCGCGTGAAGGAGCGCCTGCTTTATGATGATTATATGTTGATGCTCGGCCAGGGTAGCATGGCCTCGCAGAAGTTGCTCTTCCCCGAGGAGTTGACTCTGTCGGAGGATGACTTCCAGCTGCTTGCGGAGCATGAGGTGGAGTTTGCTGCCTTAGGTTTCGATGTGACCCTGATGGATGATTGCCGTGTGGTGCTTGAAGGCGTGCCGGCGAGCGTCGTGGGCGAGCAGGCTGATACTTTGCTCTACGATCTGTTGCATGAGGTCGGGTTGCAGGGCGATGCCAGGGAGCGTATGCGCAGCGATATGGCTCGTGTAATGGCATACCGAGCATCTCGTCTGCAACAAGGTATAACAGAGGCTGAGGCGCAGGATATGCTCTCACGTCTTGGCAAATGTGAGAATTATAGTTTTACACCCTCGGGTAAGAGCATTATGGCTGAGATTACCATTGAGGAGTTGAAATCGAAATTAAATTAAAGCCGCTCGGCGGTAATAGGATAGTTATGTACGCATATAGACAACCCGCTACCCCTCCGGTAGTTAAGAATATTATCATAGCCAACTGCGTTGCTCTGTTGGCAACCACGCTTTTGCCCGTGGGCGAGGAGTTGATAGCTCGCTTTGCGCTATTTAATGTGGAGAGCCCTTTCTTCCATAGTTATCAAATCTTCACCTATATGTTCCTGCATGGTGGCATCTCGCATCTCTTCTTCAATATGTTTGCCCTGTGGATGTTTGGCCGTCAGTTGGAGTATGAGTTGGGCTCGCAGCGATTCTTTACCTATTATATGGTGTGTGGCGTAGGTGCAGCCCTGTTGCAGCTTGGCGTGGGCTATGCCGAGTATCAGCATGCTCTCGCAGCGGGTGGCGTGCAGTCAGCCATGCATCTTCTCTATGTCCCTACGGTGGGTGCTTCGGGTGCTGTGTTTGGCCTGTTGCTCGCTTTTGGTGTATTGCACCCCAATAATGTCATTATGCTTATTTTCCCGCCCATAGCTCTCAAGGCTAAGTGGTTTGTGTTGATATATGGCCTGCTCGAACTCTTCTTTGGATTGTCGGGTTATCAGTCGGGCGTGGCTCACTTTGCCCACCTGGGTGGTATGCTCTGGGGTCTGGGATTGCTCTATTGGTGGAGAAAACAACGTAAAATCTTCTTCTAACCGATGGCAGACTACTACGGCAGAACATACTCTTCACCGAGCGGACGTCGCAAAAACCAACGCTCGACAGTGGGGCTACTCGTTGATATCGCAATGGGTATTGTCACGCTGTGCGTTGTTGCGCTCTTTGTCACTACGCTCCTCGTGCCGACACTCGATCCGCGCGAGTGGGGGTGGGTCTCAACGTTGGGCCTTGTTGCTCCGTTTGTCTATGCTGCACAGGCGTTGCTGACACTCTACTGGATTGTGCGATGGCGTGTGGTGGTGGCTTCGCTTATGCTTATTATCTCGTTGTGTGGCATAGCACAATTGTCGCACTTCTATAAGCTGGAGATGCGTCGCGTATATACAGAACCCAATCTGCGTCCCCGTTATGATAGCCGAGCGCTAAAGGTGCTATCGTACAACGTGCGTAGCTTTATCGATGATAATGGCGAACGCTGCATCGACTCTATCGTGTCAATGATCAAGACTATCAATCCCGATATCGTATGCCTTCAGGAGATGGGTTTCAGCGACATTGCAGACTCCCTGCTTGAGCCTCTGCGTCCTATGCCGCGGTCGCTTTCGCGTGTGGATCTAAGCCCCGCCATCTATAGTCGCTACCCGATTATCCGTGCCGGTAGAATTGACTCCTTGAAGGAGTTTGTATGGGCCGATATCGTTGTAAAGCGTGGCACGACGGAAGATACACTGCGTATATTCAATAACCACCTGCATACAACGGCAATACGTCGTGACGATAGCGATTACATCGAAAATCACGCATACTTTGAGGATGACTCTTTGGGCAAGATGCGTAGCATGATTCATCGTTTGGCCGACAACAATGCTCTGCGAGCTTCGCAGGCCGATACGTTGGCGCAGATGGTGGCTGCATCGCCATATCCGGCCATTGTGTGCGGTGATTTCAACGACACCCCTATATCGTACACCTATCGTACCATATCTCGAGATCTGCGCGATGCCTTCCGCTGGGCAGGCCGAGGTTATTCGCACACTTATCGCGGTTTCTTCGATATGTTGCGTATCGACTATATCTTCTCGGGAGAGGAGTTTGAGCCTCTGTCGTATGAGGTTATCGATTCGTGGACATTGGAGCAGTCGGTGCGTCGTCGTGCAGGTCAGCGCGACACGGTGTGGGTTCGCTCATATGGCAATCAGATGGCCGAGCCTACGCTTGAGCAGGCACAGCAGGCCCAGGAACACGTCAAAAGCGACAGCCTTGGTCAAAGGGTGGATAATCGTGTGCGATACTCGGATCATTATCCCGTATTTGCGCGCATATTGTACAACGGCAAAACCAATTAACCCAAAATATTATGATTCTTGATTCATTGAAAAACAAAGCGCAGTATGCATCATTGCATCCTCGTTTTCAGCAGGTATTCGATTTTATCGACAATAACGATGTGGCGTCACTCCCTTGCGGTCGTCACGACATCGATGGTGATAACATCTTCGTAATGGTTCAGGAGATGGATCTGCGTGAGGTTTCACAGGCTCGCCTTGAGCTTCACCGCAAGTATATCGACATTCAGTTGTTGCTGGCTGGTCCTGCCGAGGTATTTGGCTGGAGCGAGAAGAAGGATTGCCTCACTCCCGAGACTGATTTTGATGAGGCAAAGGATATTCAGCTCTTTACCGATATCCCGCAGTGCTTCTATACTGTTGCCGAGGGTCAGTTCTCTATTCTCTTCCCCGAGGATGGCCATGCCCCCATGCTCGGCGAGGGTCACGTTAAGAAGTGCATCTTCAAGATTGCGTTGTAACAGGAGCTGATATAATGGAAAAGAGAGCCGATCCTTTGGGGTCGGCTCTCTTTTTCTTATAGAACTATTTTAGTTGTCGGTAATATACAAACTCCTCATCGATTAGTTCGGGGTGGAAAATCTTTATCAAATCGCGCAATACGATGTCGGGATTTACAATGCCCGACTCCCAATAATCGTTGCCTCGCCCCGGCTCACTGCGCTTGTCGCAATTATATACCTCACCCTTGACGACGCAGGGTGTATCGGCGAATTTCGGGAATTGACGCCGCATATCGCTAAGGCTCGTCAGGCTGCCCACATTAATCCATACATCGGCATTGGCGCTCAGTTGTGCAGCCTCCTCCAGATCGATGGGCATGGAGCTGTTCGATGTGTTTTTGCGGTAGATGTAGTCGCCTCCCGCATCGGCGATAAGACGTGCTACATAACTCGATGTTGAGGCCATCACCCACGAATCGGCATAGGGCGTATTGATCATCACCTTGGGCTTAGCCGATGTAGCTGCGGCGGCAGCCTCCTTCAGGAGTGTATAGCGCACGGGGATCTGCTGAAAAATCTCTTCGGACTTCTCCCTTTGTCCGACGATCTCTCCTATGGCTACCATCCACTCCGTTTTGCCAAGCGGAGCCTCCTCCAGGTATTCGCCGATGTAGGCGTAGGGGATCTGCAGCTCGCGCAGTTTGTTCTCTATTGACGAGGCGCCCATTATGCCATATAGCAATACTATATCGGGATCGAGGGCAACGATGAGTTCATAGTTGGCCTCGCTGTCGTAACCTACATCCAGCACGCTGTCATTGGCGCAGACATACTCATTCGAAATGAAATATTTGCCTGAAACGCCCACTACGCGCTCTACCTCTTCGATGGCATCAAACATGGCTACATGCGACGAAGACATGCAGATTACACGCTCGATGTTACCATCTATTACCTGCCCATCGAAACCCTCAGGCGTAGGCTCGCCATTGCGTGCGATGAATAGATTAGTTGTGATATCCTCTGCCCCCTGCCATGGATTGTGTATGCGCAGGATTGAGGACTCTCTCCCTTCGGCTCCAATGATCTCAAAGCCCGAGGCATACTGGGGCTTATAGAGCTCAAGCGTGAAATCTTGTAGCGTAACATTCCCCTTCTGATGGCACGCCGTGGCAGCCAGGGTGAGGATGAGCAGTATTCGGGTCAGAGACTTAATCATCGTTTACTCAAGATCAATTACTGGGGCATCTATCATCGTCGATGGATCGGCACCAGGCGTAATCAGCTCATCGTCCGTGTAACCGAACGTGCGGAAATAGTCGTTCAGTGAGGTGACAATCTCATCACGTCGTGCATATGCCGCCAGATAATACAACTCAAACAGACTCGACATCTTCTCGTGGATGATGTTATTCACAAGCGAAGCCTGCACGCCATCGAACTGCAGATAATACTCTATGTACTGGATGAGAGTCTCGATGTAATCATGCATCAATGCATCGCCCTTTTCCCATTCGCCGAGCGTGTAGTAGCCCTCCAGGAAGGGATATGTGTTGGAGTCAGAGTAGCGGAGCTTTGGCGAGGGCAATACCTCCAGACCTCTATCCAGCAACTCCAGAGCCTTCTCCTTCTCGCCCTCCTCGATAAGTTTATTCGCAACACGGGCAAATGCCTCGCGGGCACGCGATGCACGCAAATTATACTGGGTGAAGTGGTCAGCCAGTACACCCTCCTCAGCTATGTTGCCATAGCGGAATGTCTCCTTGAGCAGGGGATATGCTACATCGGTATCAATGCGGCCAATATCCCATGCCGACTGATCGGGGGTAAGGATTGTCACAAGGCGATAAGAGTAGCCGTCAAACTGCAGATAATCCAGCAAGCCAAAGTCCTGCAGAATATAGATCTGAGTGAAGCATATGGGGCGATTCCAATCGAAGTTGGCCAACAGATCCAGAAGCATCATCTCGCTCTTGTCGATGCGAGTCTTGCGCTCCGATATATTGATATAGACCGTATCCACCATCAGGTCGCGATCCTCCTCCTTTACAATTCCCGATGCGATAGCATTATCCTTGTTCACGGGGATTGCGATGCGACGTGCAGGGATGTAATCTATCATAGAACCATCTACGAGCTGCAACTTTGTAGCGTCATCCTCGCGGGCGATAAAGTCGATGATCTCCTGTATATCCACTACGCGATCCACGCGGTCGCGGATAGGTACAGCGTCGTTAACATAGTGATACTTGCTGCCCGGCAGTGAGAATGGCACGGGTGCCGCATCGTTGGCCGCCGTCTTCATTTCGTCGATATACCAACCGCCACCCAGGTAGCTTGAGTTCATTACTCTCACGTCGGGTCGTACGCCATCTACCTCCTGGTTGTACCATACGGGGAAGGTGTCGTTATCGCCGTAGTTTATCAGTATAGCATTCTGTGGCAACGACTGCAGATAGTTCCATCCTATGTCGCGGGGCATCGTACGGCCCGAACGGTCGTGATCGTCCCAGTTCTCGGTAGCAAGTACCGCCGGCACACTTACGCAGAGGACGGTGGCTGCGATAGCTGCCGTACGCGTCTGCTTTGAGCCCAGAGCCAGTGTTATCAGGTCGTAGAAGGCCAATACGCCCATGCCGATCCAAATACAAAAGGCGTAGAACGAACCGGCATATACATAGTCGCGCTCGCGCGGCTCGCCGGGGCCAGTGTTGAAATATACCACCAGGGCGATACCCATCATGATGAATAACCACATCACTACGGTGAAGTTGCGCTGGTCGCGGTTAAGCTGATAGATAAGTCCTAACAAGCCGAGCAGGAATGGCAGGAAAAAATAGGTGTTGCGGGCGGGGTTTTCGGCCATCTCGCGGGGCAGGCCGCTCTGCGGACCGAGGTAAATCTCGTCAAGAGCCGTAATGCCCGACAGCCAGTTGCCATGGGCGATTGTCTCGCCATCGGCCTGTATATCGTCCTGACGACCTACGAAATTCCACAGGAAGTAGCGCCAGTACATGTAGTTGAGCTGATAGGTGAAGAAGTAGTAGAGATTCTCACCAAACGTGGGCTCAATGAAGGTCTCTCCCGTAACGTTGTCATATACCGTACGGCCAAAGTCCAGCACCTCGCCACGCATGACCTTGCCCTGCTCATCGGTCAGCGGCTCGCCATTCTCGTCGCGCAATACATCTATCTTTGTGCGATATGCAGCCCAGGGCTTATAGGCACTCTCTCCCTTGTTGGCATTCCACAGGCGGGGGAAGAAGTGCTTGAACTCCGAGGGGTAGGTGTAATCGACAAGTTGCGTTACCTGCTCATAACGCTTTGTTTCGGCATTGTAGCTATACGATGTCTCCTCGACAACATCATCCACGGGCGATGAATAGTAGGGTCCGTACAACAGAGGTCGGTTACCATACTGGTCGCGGTTAAGTACTGCCAGCAACGCGTGCGGATTGTTGGGGTTGTTGCTGTTCATCGGGGGATTGGCTACGGCACGAATCGTTACGGTAGCATAAGATGAGAATCCGATAAGAATCATCGTCGTAGCCACCAGGATAAGATTCCATACGCGCTTGCCAGCACGATGTGTGCGGAAGATTGCATAGAACAGTGCGACGAACATAGCCAACGCAAATACCGTGATACCGAGGTTAACGGGCAATCCAAGCGTATTTACAAAGAATACATCGACCATAGCACCCAGATATACGGTGTAGGGAATGATGATGCCGTTGATAAAGCCGAGGATGGCCAGCGCAATGAATGTCGCGTAGATGACACCCTTAAGGGTAATCTTCTCGTATTTGCGGAAGTAGTAGATAAATACCAGCGCAGGAATGGTGAGCAGGTTCAGGATATGCACACCGATTGAAAGTCCCATAAGGTAGGCAATCAGTATGATCCAGCGTGTTGAGTGAGGCTCGTCGGCCTGCTCCTCCCACTTGAGCATGAGCCACACTACGAGAGCCGTGAACATCGATGATAGTGCATACACCTCACCCTCTACGGCTGAGAACCAGAATGTATCGGTAAACGTATAGGCCAATGCACCTATGGCTCCGGCGCCGAGCACAGCAATCTTGTGCGATGTGGTAAACTCTCTGCCGCCAGCGGTGAAGATACGTCGCGAGAGATGTGTAATGGTCCAGAAAAGGAACAGGATACAGAATGCACTCGCCAGGCAGTTCATGCCGTTTACCATGTGTGGCACGTAGTATGACGATGGTGCAAACATCGTCGCTATGCGAGCCATAAGCATAAAGAGCGGTGCTCCGGGAGGGTGTCCCACCTCCAGCTTGTAAGATGTGGCGATAAACTCGGCGCAGTCCCACAGACTCGACGAGGGCTCCATCGTCAGCAAATATGTGATAGCGGCGATGGCAAACACACACCAGCCATCTATTCTGTCCCAACGGTTAAAATTCATATCTGTTCTTGTTTTTTTTGTTTCGTTTCGGTTGTTACTCTGCATCTGCGGGGAAGTTAACCTCGTTGATTACCTTGCCATCCTTTATGCGAATCCATGTATGAATATCACGCGAACCCTCGGTGAGCTCTATCACGCGGGCACCATTACCCCGCGGAATATCGTGATATACGGTCTTGCCACCCGTAAAACGGCCATAACCCATAAGGATGCCGTACCAGTCCACAACATAGTCGTTCACGTGGTCGTGGCCTACAAACAATCCCATCACGTCGCCCGCCGAGAGCATTGCCGTAGCAAGGCCTGTATTGATCTCGGGAGCGCAAACCATCTCCTTGCGTGTGCCGACCATATAGATGTTCTGATTCTGGGTCATGTCGCGCATCTCGGGTAGCGGAATATGCATAAAAGCCAGTGCGGGCAGGGGTGAGCCTCCGTTCTTGGCTGTGAATGCCTTGCTCTGCTCGATGTACCACCCCACCTGATCGTGCTTGATCCAGTCGTAGCCCTTCACTCGCTCGATTTTCGAATATGAGTGGCTGTCGAAGATGTAGAGCACGGCCGCATCACGTCTGCCGTCCGAAGATTTTACGCTGAGCGTATAGTTCGTCTGACCCGATATGCCTTCGGTGTGTGATGTGAGGTTGCCCTTCATATCCTTGATATATGCCGATAGCTCGGCACGGGTCATATCCTGCTCGTCGTCGTGGTTGCCCCACGTTACAGCAAAAGGAATACCACGCTCGATGACGGGCTCCAGCGCTCTGTCCAGAGCCTTTGCTGCTGGCTTGGCGAAGATAACGTCGCCTGTGTATACCACCAGATCGGGCTTCTCTGCGTCAAGCACCTCGCGCATACGCTCGGCCGCCTCCTCTGATTTGGGATCATCGTAAATCCAATGTACGTCAGTGAACTGAACAATCTTGAACTTGTGGTTTGAATTAAAGCGCAGCTCCTGAGCCTTCGCTCCGCCGATGCATAGGATGAACGCCAATGCAAGGGTGTATATTGCCTTTGTAAACTTCATGATGTAATGTTTCTATAAATTTTGCCGACAAAGTTACAAAATTAACTTCAAATATCTAAAGATATTTCCGCATAAGGTATAATTTGAATGTAATAGGGTATTTTTATGAGGCAGGAGGTGCATTTGAGCGAAAAAATCGCTATTTTTGTAGAAAATATTGTGATTATGGAATCAAAACTCAATTTATACAATACGCTCTCACGTCGCAAGGAGGCGTTTGAGCCCATCAATGAGGGCCGTGTAGGTATGTACGTTTGTGGTCCTACCGTTTATGGCGATCCACACTTGGGACACGCTCGCCCATCTATTACATTCGATCTGTTGTTCCGTTACCTGAAGGCCTCGGGCTATAAGGTGCGCTATGTTCGCAACATCACCGATGTGGGTCACCTCGAGCACGATGCCGACGAGGGCGAGGATAAGATTGCAAAGAAGGCTCGCCTGGAGCAGCTGGAGCCTATGGAGGTTGCTCACTACTACACAGAGCGCTACCATAAGGCTATGGAGCAGTTGAACGTCCTTACACCCTCGATTGAGCCCCACGCATCGGGTCACATCATCGAGCAGATCGACTTTGTGAAGCGCATCTTCGATGCCGGCTACGCCTATGAGTCAAATGGCTCGGTATATTTCGACGTGGAGAAGTACAACAAGGATTATCACTACGGTAAACTCTCGGGTCGTAATCTCGACGACATAGTTGCCAATACCCGCGATCTGGACGGTCAGGGCGACAAGCGTCACTCTTACGACTTTGCACTCTGGAAGAAGGCTTCGCCCGAGCATATTATGCGCTGGCCCTCGCCCTGGTCTGACGGCTTCCCCGGCTGGCACATGGAGTGCTCGGCTATGTCGTGCAAGTATTTGGGAGAGCAGTTCGATATCCATGGCGGTGGTATGGATCTTATGTTCCCCCACCATGAGTGTGAGATTGCGCAGGCTACTGCGGCATTGGGCAAGGATTCGGCTCGCTACTGGGTGCATAACAATATGATTACTATCGACGGTCAGAAGATGGGTAAGTCGTACGGCAACTTCATCACTATGGAGGAGCTTTTCAACGGCCAGCACGCCAAGTTGGAGCAGGCATACTCGCCTATGACTATCCGATTCTTTATACTTCAGGCTCATTACCGCTCAACGCTCGACTTCTCTAATGCTGCGTTGCAGGCTGCCGAGAAGGGACTGGACCGACTGATGAAGGGTATAGAGACCCTGGGTAAGCTGAAGCCCGCTGCTTCAACCTCGGAAGGTATTGATGTAGCTGACCTGGCGAAGCGTTGTCAGGAGTCTATGGATGACGATTTGAACTCGCCCATGGTTATCTCGGCTTTGTTCGACTACGTTCGCGTAATCAACCAGATTGCCGAGGGTCAGGCTGCCATTTCGGAGGCTGATCTTACTGAGCTCAAGCGTATCTT
>JAGBYV010000351.1 GCA_017628595.1 Alistipes sp. | reverse complement strand
GGCAAGAAGGTGCTGCTCTCGATGATCCCCAAGTCAAACGAAGAGATGTTGCTGTGTGTCGATTCCGACTTTGACTACCTTTTTGGCGACCGCACCGAGGTGTCGCAGCTGGTCAACGACTCGCCCTTCATGTTCCACACTTACACCTATGCTACCGAGAACTATCTCTGCTATGCCCCCTCGTTGCATAATGTCTGCGTGAAGGCTACCAAAAATGATACCCATATCTTCGATTTCGAAGAGTTTATGGCCGCCTACTCGCGTACGATATACCCCGTATTCCTGTGGTATGTCTATTCGGCGCAGCTATCCCACGAGTCGGTCTTCCCGCTGGTGGATTTTAAAAATACGGTGCGACTGGGTTATCTGGAGGTGGAGTGCAATGGTGCCGATACGCTGGCGTGGTTGGAGCGTCAGGTGCGTCGCAAGCTGCACCGCCTGGAGGATGAGCACCCGCAGATGAAGGATGAGATAGAAGATTTTGCCAAGTATCTGAAGACGAAGGGCGTGGAGCCTGAGAATACATACCTCTTCATGCAGGGCCACACGCTAATGGACAATGTCGTGATGCCGATGCTCAACTCCGTGTGCGATAAGTTGCGCACCATGTCTGTGGCCAAAATCAATGCATCGAGCAAGACGGGTCTGCAGCTCAAGAACGAGATGAGCAACTACATGAACTCCCTTCGCTCGATTCACGATGTGCTGCTCGACAATGAGAACTACACCTCCTGTCCGCTGTATGGCCTGCTGCAGGATGATATCCAGCGATATATCACCAATGCCATCGAAAAGATTGAGGCCGAGAAGGCCCAGGCCCTGAAATAAATAAAAGCCTGCCAAATGCGTGGCAGGCTTTTCTACTTATATAGGATTATTCTCTAATCAAACTTTTCTAATCAAATTTTGGGTTGCGGAGCACCACACGTACCGACTCGGGGTTAACCTGACGGATGATGTGCTGCTGGCCGTGCACGTAGCGGTCGTACAATTCCGAGTTGTAATTGCGGATGGTCAGAAGGCCTACATCCTCGGTCTTCTCAACCTGGTATCCCTCCTCCTCGAGTGCCTTTGTCAGCTCGTCAATATGCCATGACGCATCGACGCAGAGACCCAGATCCACCGCCGAGTTGTTGATAAGGTGAGTCTTTATGCGGTATGAGTCCAGCATCGAGAAGATCTCGCCGAACTGCTCCTCCATCACGAACGAGAAGTCCTTCGAGCGAATGATGAGCAGCACCTGGTTGGACTTGTAGATCATGATGGGGATTGTCACATGTGGAGTCTCACTGTTGATCACCGTGCCAGGCTTTGTCTTGTCGCCAAAGGGACGAACATACAAAGGTATGTTCTTGTTCTGCAGAGGCTTGATAGTCTTGGGGTGGATGATGTGCGCAACGCTGTATGCCAGCTCGATGGTGTCGCGATAGTTCAGTGCATTGATCTTCACCGCCTCCTTGAAGAGCTTGGGATCGGCATTCAGAACGCCATCCACATCCTTCCAGACCGACATCGACTCTGCATTCAGGATATGTGCTACAACGGCAGCCGAGTAGTCCGAACCCTCGCGGCCCAGTGTGGTTGTTGTGCCGTCGGGTGCTCCGCCGATAAAGCCCTGACCTACGAAGACGCCTACGCCCGTATTCTCGATCGAGGCGCGCAGACGGTGCTTCGAAGCCTTGATATCTACGTTTGCATCCTTGTGGCGCTGGTTTGTGAGCAAAGTAGTACGCATATCTATCCAGCGATTGCGCATACCTATGTGATTCAAATACTTCGAGATGATCGTTGTAGAGATCAACTCGCCGTATGCCACGATGG
>JAGBYV010000350.1 GCA_017628595.1 Alistipes sp. | reverse complement strand
TGGCACTACAGAGTACGCCTCAGTAGCCTCTTCGGTCAGGAACTCGGGCGTGCGCATATGCTCGGCAAGCAGAAATATTGCCATAACGATAAGGAGCAATGACAACATCACCACCATACCGCGACGCTGATGTGACGAGAAGAGTTCCATATGAAAATAGTTACTGTGATACTATTACCACTCGGCGCGTGGCGAGAGCCACAGCTTGCGATATCTGCGTGAGGGCGACTCTATCTTCTCGCCCAGGCCATACTCCGCCCAGCGCTCATCGACAAGACGTATGGTATCGACCGACGACATAACCACATTGGGAAAACGCCCAGGATTAGAGCCCACACCCGGATGCTTGCTGCGGGCATCGAGCAGCAGCTCCCCACCCTTCAATCGCACGACATCGCGACGCGGATCACTATTGGCCATGGCAAGCCACAGCAGATCGTTAGGTGTCATTACGCCTGCAGCCTGATAATCAAACAGGGCTACGTATTTCACTCCACGGATATTATTATGCTCAAGATATGCCTCAACATCCACCTCCACGGGACGGCTCTCCTCGGCATGCAGAATGAGCAGACCATACTCCTCAGTAAATCTGGTGTCAAACAACGCCACACCACCCTTTGGCTCGGCAGTACGGGGAACTGCGATAGGCTCAACCTCGGCATAGGGATCAATCCCCGTAAGATCGAAAGCCAGTTTTCCGCCAAAGCCACACGTTGCCGTTGCATGATCCAGCACATCGAGAATACCCTCCGCGCGAATCACCTGACGCTCCACATCGGCTCGGCGCAGCAGACGGCCCAGCATAGCGAAATCACGTATATTGTGCTCGGCCGAAGCCACAATCATATACTTATTGAACATCATCTGTCCGGCACCCCACATCGACTGTGCAACCTTATGAGCCTGACCCGCATAGCGACTCTCGACAGACACAACTGCAAGGTTATGCGCCGTACCCTCGATGGGCATCCACAGATCGCGGACCTCGGGCTGCACGGCAAGGCGAATCGGCGCAAGGAAGATACGCTCGGTAGCCTCGGCAATGTAGGCATCCTCCTGCGGAGGCACACCCACAACCGTAGCGGGATATATGGCCCCGCGGCGATGCGTAATGCAGGTGACATGAAAACGTGGATAGAGATCCTTGAGCGAATAGAATCCAGTATGATCGCCAAAATCGCCCTCGATGGCCTTCTCCTCCATGGGATCGACATAACCCTCGATCACGAAGTCACAATCCTCCGGCACACGAATATCGCACGTCAGTGCCTTGACCAAACGCACGGGCTTGCGGCGCAGGAATCCCGCCAACAGATATTCGTCCATATTATCGGGCATGGGTGCCGTAGCGGCATATGTATATACGGGATCGCCACCCAAAGCCACAACAACGGGCATTCGGCGTCCCAGACGCTTATAGGCATCATAGTGGCGTGCACCGGTCTTATGAATGTGCCAATGCATACCCGTAGTGCGCTTATCAAAACGCTGCATACGGTACATACCGACGTTTCTTACGCCCGTCTCGGGATCAACGGTATTGACCATCGGGAGCGTAACGAAAGCTCCTCCGTCCGCCTCCCACGAGTGCAGCATAGGCAGACGCTCCAGATCCACATCATCGCCCTTTATTACCACCTCCTGACACGCTCCGCGGCCCTCGACACTCTTCGGGAACCACTTGGCCACATCCGCCAGCAGGGGCAACATACGCATCTTCTCCCACCTCGACCCCTTGGGCAAAAGGGCATCCTTGAGCAGGGAGTCT
>JAGBYV010000349.1 GCA_017628595.1 Alistipes sp. | reverse complement strand
CCGCAACGACTTCGAGGTATATATGGTCGAGCAGCAGCAGATCGTTGGCAGCAAGGTGAGTTCGACAATCCTGCGCCAGCTTCTCTCGCAGGGCTTGAATGCGAAGGCTGCGACCCTGCTTGGTCACGACTATCTCATCTGCGCTACCTTTGACGAGGATGGCTCAGCACGTGTTGATCAGCATAAACTCCTGCCCGCCGAAGGGTCATATGATGTGGAGGCCAATGGCGAGAGGTCAACGCTCCACGTTGCGTCTGATTCCTCTCTGCGCCTTGAACCGAAGGTGCAGGGTAAAGTAAAGATTTGGTTGAAATAATGTAATACACTGAAACCGATGTCTATAATATCATATTCCACACAGATACGCGTCCGCTATAAGGACACCGATCAGATGGGCATCATGCACCACTCTAATTATGTTGTTCTCTACGAGCAGGCACGCACCGAGTGGCTTCGCGCTATGGGTCTTACCTATGCCGAGATTGAGCGTCGTGGCGTTATGTCGCCCATTATCGAGGTTCATTCACGCTTCCACTATCCAGCCTTCTACGACGAGGTGCTGACCGTTAAGGTGTCGATTGATGAGATGCCCTCGGCTCGCCTTATCGTAGCTTCGGAGGTCTATAACGAGTCGGGCAAACTCATTAATACGGGTAGCGTTACGCTCGGCTTTATGAATTCGGCTACGCGTCGTCCCTGTCGTGTGCCCGAGTGGTTTACCGAGGCTCTGGAGGAGTATATCGCAAAGCAAAACCAATAACGATGTCTGCCACTAAACGATATATGGCCGTTGCTGGCTTCCTGCTGCTTGCCACGGTGTTCTTCTTCGTGCGTGGATGGTTTGTCGCCGTGCCTACGCTCTATGCAGCCCTTATTGCGGCTACGACATCACGCAAGGGCGGGGTAGCCATTCCCTTGGCGCTGCTCTTCTCTGCTGCTGGCGACTATGCCGGCTCGACGGGTAACTTCATTATGCAGGTGGCACTCTTCGCCATTGCCCATATCTGCTATATCAGCGACTTTGCACCTCGACGCATAGCATCGCGCAGCCGTTTTGCCGGAGCTACGGCATTGGCTGTGGTTACGCTCTGCTACTTAGGGTTGGTGCTCTCACACATCGACAATCAGGCTGAGTTTGTGGCCGTAGCCATTTATGGCCTTATAATTTATATTATGGGTGCTACTGCCATTTTCCAGCAGCGCCGATTCTATGCGTGGTATGTTGTGGCGGCATTGCTCTTCATCTTCTCTGATTCGCTTATCGTATGCGGCAAGTATCTTACGACGGTGCCCCATGGCAACACATTGGTGATGCTGACCTATTACGCCGCACAGGGACTCTTTATGACGCTGCATGCGACACGCCGCACGGCTGAAGAGTGACAAAGCTTGCGTTTTACTGCCAATCGTCTGCCAAAATGTCGCAAAACGATGGCTGGCACATAGTTTGAGTATTACTATGGAAACAGAAATAATACAAAAACTATATAAAAATGAGAAACGGAAAAATCGGAGTAACAACGGAGAACATCTTCCCCGTCATTAAGAAATTCCTCTATTCAGATCACGAAATCTTCCTGCGCGAGCTGGTGTCAAATGCCGTAGATGCTACGCAGAAACTCAAGACTCTCTCGTCGAAGGGCGAGTTTCAGGGTACGCTGGGCGACCTTACCATCCACATCAGCGCTGACCAGGATAAGAAAACCCTCACCATCCGCGACCGCGGCATCGGTATGACTGCCGACGAGATCGATCGCTACATCAACCAGATCGCATTCTCGGGTGCCGAGGAGTTCCTCGCAAAGTATAAGGATCAGTCCATTATCGGTCACTTCGGCCTGGGCTTCTACTCATCGTTTATGGTTGCCGACCGCGTGGAGATCTTCACTCAGTCATACAAGGAGGATGCACCCTCGGTGCACTGGACTTGCGACGGTTCGCCCGAGTATGAGATGGAGGAGCTTACTCAGAAGCGTGAGCGTGGCACAGAGATCGTGCTCCACCTCTCGGACGACTGCAAGGAGTACTGCGAGGAGCAGAAGGTACAGGAGCTGCTGAAGAAGTATTGCCACTTCCTGCCCGTTGAGATCGCCTTTGGCAAGGTCAAGGAGTGGAAGGATGGCAAGTATGTCGCGACCGACAAGGATAACATCATCAACAACGTAGAGCCTCTCTGGACTCGTAAGCCTACGGAGATCACCGAGGAGCAGTACAAGGCCTTCTATAGCGAGTTGTATCCGATGAGCGACGAGCCGCTGTTCAACATCCATATGAACATCGACTATCCCTTCAACCTTACGGGTATTCTCTATTTCCCCAAGATCAACAACAACATCGAGTTGCAGAAGAACAAGATTCAGCTCTACTGCAATCAGGTATTCGTAACCGATCAGGTCGAGGGTATCGTGCCCGAGTACCTCACCCTGCTGCACGGTGTGATTGATTCGCCCGATATTCCGCTGAACGTATCACGTAGCTATTTGCAGAGCGACTCTAACGTGAAGAAGATCTCGGGCTACATCACCCGCAAGGTGGCTGACCGCCTGAAGGAGCTCTTCACCACCATGCGCCCTGACTACGAGCAGAAGTGGGACGATCTGAAGGTATTTATCCAGTATGGTATGCTCACCGACGAGAAGTTTGCCGAGAAGGCTGAGGATTTCATGCTTCTGAAATCTACCGAGGGCAAGTACTTCACCGCAAAGGAGTATCTTGAGGTTATCAAGGAGAATCAGACCGACAAGAACGACAACGTCATCCTGCTCTATGTTGACGACGTGCTCGACAAGCACTCATTCGTCGAGGGTGCCAAGTCGAAGGGTTACGACGTGCTGGAGATGAATGGCCCGCTCGATAGCCACTACATCAACTACGTTGAGTCGAAGAACGACAAGGTGCGCTTCGTGCGTGTTGATAGCGACGTTGTGGAGAAACTCATCCAGAAGAAGGATCAGATGTCAATGTCGCTCACCGAGGCACAGCAGGATTTGATGCGCCCTGTATTTGAGAGTCAGATGCCGCAGGATGAGAAGATTACCTACACCATCTCATTCGAGCCTATGGATGCCAAGGATGCACCTGTGGTGATCACGCAGAACGAGTTTATGCGCCGCATGAAGGATATGGCCAAGGTTGGCGGTGGCGGCATGAGCCAGTTCTATGGTCAGATGCCCGACAACTTCACCATTGCCGTGAATGGTAACCACCCGATAGTGATCGACATCCTGGGTAAGGTTGAGAGCGAGTATGGCGATAAGCTCAAGTCAATCACCAAGAAGATTGACGCTGCCGTAGCCGAGGAGCGTCGCTTCGACGAGACCGTAAAGGGCAAGAAGCACGAGGACTACACTGCGGAGGAGAAGGAGATGAGCGAGGAGCTCTCGAAGAAGGTTGTAACGCTGCGTGACGAGCGCAACGAGCGCCTCAAGGCCATCGGCCGCGACAATAAGCTGGTGCGTCAGATTATCGACCTCGCCCTCTTGTCGAATGGCATGTTGAAGGGCAAGAACCTCTCGGACTTTATCCAGCGCAGCATCACGCTCATTGAGAAATAAAAAACGTCATTCCCCGACTTGCAAAGCAAGGCGATGGGAATCTCTAAAATTAATACTGTAGAGATGCCAATCAGCAGGCTTTTGCCCGCTGTGGCATGACGACAAGAAATTAGATAGTAGGGGAGTTGGCCACGCGCTGACTCCTCTTTTATTTGTTCAAACTTATTGCATACTTGAAAATGATTTGCTAAATTTGTAGAAGTAATACATATTAAACACGGAAAGTGTAAGTTTATTCTTGATTTACGAACGTAGGAAATTCGCAAGAGAAAGGAATAGGCAGACATTTTGCCGCGTCGTATCCATTATGGATT
>JAGBYV010000348.1 GCA_017628595.1 Alistipes sp. | reverse complement strand
GTAGCGTGCGATGCCAACGGAAACATCGACGTTGATGATCTCAAGGCAAAGGCCGAGGAACACTCATCTGAGTTGTGCGGTCTGATGGTTACTTACCCCTCTACACACGGTGTGTTCGAGAGCCGCATCCGCGAGATCGTAGATGCTGTTCACGACGCTGGCGGTCAGGTATATATGGGCGGTGCAAATATGAACGCTCAGGTAGGACTTACCAATCCCGGTTATATCGGTGCCGACGTATTCCACCTCAATCTGCATAAGACCTTCGCTATGCCTCACGGCGGTGGTGGTCCCGGCGTAGGTCCTATCTGCGTTGCAGAGCACCTCACTCCGTTCCTCCCCTCACACTCTGTGATGACTACCGGTGGCGAGGATGGTATCACCGCAGTTTCATCTTCACCCTGGGGCTCGGCAATGCTGTTGCCCATCACCTATGGCTATATCAAGATGCTCGGCGAGGAGGGCTTGCGTCACTCAACCGAGATGGCTATCGTAAATGCTAACTATATGTCATCGGCCTTGAAGAGCGAGTATCGCACCTACTATTCGGGCGAGACAGGCCGCGTAGGTCACGAGATGATTCTCGACCTTACCAACTTCAAGAAGGACTACGGCATCGACTGTGGTGATATTGCACACCGTCTGATGGACTACGGTTTCCATGCTCCTACACTCTCGTTCCCCGTGCACGAGACCTTGATGGTGGAGCCAACGGAGTCGGAGCCTAAGGCCGAGATGGATCGCTTTATGGAGGCTTTGGTGCAGATCAAGCGCGAGTGCGAGGCTGCTGCCGCATCGGGCGAGAAGGATAACGTAGTGGTGAATGCTCCCCATACTGCCGTTGAGCTTGCGGGCGAGTGGTCACATCCCTACTCTCGTATGGAGGCTGCCTTCCCCTTGGAGTGGGTTAAGGTATCGAAGTTCTTCCCCTATGTAACCAAGATCGATAATGGCTACGGAGATAGAAATTTGGTATGTTGTAACATTGACTAAATAGCCTCGTCAAACAAGTTTTTGAAGATATTATATAAAAATAACAGCCTGCTCCGTTTGGGGGCAGGCTGTTATTGTGATGCGGGATATTTTACTCCTCCTTAATTCTGATAACCATATTGGAGATTATTGCGGCCAAACCTCCAGTGGTGATACCCGATGAGAAGATATTTTTGATCGTCTCGGGGAGCTGCATCAGAATATCGGGATACAACTCTACGCCAAGTCCCATGCTGAAGCTGATGGCGATGACCAGCGTAGCCTTGCGGTCGATCTTCTGCGAGGCGATGATCTTCACTCCGGCCGAGGCTACCGTGCCGAACATGAGCAGCGTAGCGCCACCCAGTACGGGGTCGGGCATAAACGAGAATACCACTCCGATGATGGGGAAGAAGCCCAGCAAAATGAGGAAGAGTGCGATAAAGTAACCCACATATCGGCTCGCTACGCCTGTGAGCTGTATCATGCCGTTGTTTTGTGCAAAAATCGAGTTGGGGAACGAGTTGAGCATACCTGCAAGAAATGAGTTCACACCATCGGCGAGGATGCCTCCCTGCGCACGCTTGAGGAACTTCTCGCCCTCGACGGGCTCTCCCGAGATGAGCGAATTGGCCGTAATATCACCATATGCCTCGATAGCTGTAATGATATAGACTATCGCAAAGGCCAGGATGGCTGACAGGTTGAACGACACACCATACTTGAATGGCATGGGGATGTTGAAGAGCGAGTATTGCGGCATATTGCCAAAATCTACCATGCCGCAGAAGTATGATACGGCGTAGCCTACGGCAATACCGATAATAATCGAACCCATGCGCAGATAGCGATTTGAACTGCGGTTGAAAAGAACTATGAGCAGTAGCACCATAGCCGCAATGCCAAGATTTTGCATCGAACCGAAGGTGCCATTTTCTATTGCTGCGGTGCCGCCGCCACACGAAGTGATACCAACCTTAATGAGGCTGATGCCGATGAGCGTAACCACAATACCCGACACAAGTGGTGTGATAATCTTCATGGCATAACGTAGTATGCGGCTGATGAATACCTCTGCCACGGCTCCAACCATGGTTGCTCCGAAGATTGCGGGCAAGCCTCCGATAGCGCCAGCCATAATAATAGGGCTGATG
>JAGBYV010000347.1 GCA_017628595.1 Alistipes sp. | reverse complement strand
TAAAAAACAATCCAAACAATAGGCAAACAATACCAGCCAGCAGCAGCAATGGTAATAGTCTAAAAAATCTATTTGCCACAAATGGCAAATAACGACCTCCACCAACTATTTGTTTATCGACACTTTTTGTCGTAAAATAACCAGCTATGACTAAGAATACATCAACACCTAAATATCCGAACTCGCAGATTCCGAGATGATATAGTACCACTGATATTATAGCAACAGCCTTTAATACATCAAAATAAATAGACCTAGCCATTATTCATCCAAGTTTATATTAAACAAAATGAACCTATCCAAGCTTACTTATGAAGTCAATCCTAAATCAGTGCTTTTTTTAATTATTAGCACTTTTGATATTAGACTAACTCCTAAATTGCAATCTTGCCTACTCCTCGGGAGCAAACATAGGATCCCACGAAGGAAGCATGATAGGCTTCTGCTCGAGCATTCGCATGATGTCAGCGGGAACATACTTCTTCTCCACAACCAAGCGGAACATATACTCGTTGAACCACTCGTCGGTCATAATCATATTACCCTGATAGCCTGACGAAGGGCCCCAGCTGTTCTCAACCATCCACTTCTTTGTCTTACCAGTTGCGGGGTCGATATCCACAGCGATAAGGGTCATAGCGTGAGATGAGAGTGATGAGTAGGTCTGGATACGCTGCTTCTTGTCCATGGGCAATGAAGTGCGGAACAATGACTCATAGTCGTAAGAGTTGATATCCAGCACGCCAGTAGAGCGGTTAGAGAACTTACCTACGTCGCAAGAGAAGTACATAGCTGTGTTGTCCTTGATTGATGCGATAGCCATCTCCTTGATGCGCTCGATAGGAAGGTTCAGATATACCCAGTTCTCGCCATCGTAAACGTGACGGTCATACTCGATCTCATACACCTTGCCATACTCGCGTGAGGGGTCGTTCATAACCATGATGTAGTTGCCCTCCAGATCCTCGCCGATATACTCATCGTAGAAGCTCTTGGGAGTGTACATCTTCTTGCTTACCACATTACCCTGCTTGTCGTAACGTGTCCACTCGAACTCAGTGGGAGGAACACCTACACACTCAACCAGGATGCGGTAGATCTCGCTCAGCATAGCCTCCTTGCGTGCTGCAGTCTGGGCGGGCTTGAGCTCGCGCAACTCCAAAGCATACTCGCGAAGCTTCTGACGCAGGATGTTCAACATACCGCTGGTGTTGTTGCTCTGATATGTCTCGGGCATAGCCTCCTTGGGCACTACGCCATACTTCATGATAAGGTTCGATACACCTGTAAACTGACCACCGTCGCCGATAGGGTTCTTGATAAGCCAATCCACCTTACGATCCTCAAGTGCCAGGTCGCGAGTGTCGATGATAGCCTGCAGGAAGAGGTTTGACTTCTCCAGCAGATCGTAGAATGAGTTGTAGTTCTGCGAGAACTCCATTGAGGGGAGGTCGTACTTGTCAATCATACGGGCACGCAGAACGTTCAAGCCGGTGAACAACCAGCAGCGGCCTGATGAGAGCTGATTGGTGATACCCTTGGTCTTCACACGGTCAGAGAAGTGTGTGTCGATCATTGCCAATGACTCCGAATTTACAGCCAGAGCAGCGATAGAATTCGATGCCAAAGCATTCTTGATGGCCTTCTGCTCAGCCGAGCCGGTGTAGCTCTTGCTGATGCGCGCGAGCATATCGGCGCTGATGCCGCCATCCTTAGTCTGTGCCGAAGCACCCAGCGCACCCACGATGAGGGCAGCGCAAATGATTAATTTCTTCATAATATTTTGGTTAAAATTCTTTTTCTCGTGCGAAGATAATAATATTTTTCTAATTATCTTTGTTTCCGCTATTTCGCATTTTATATATTTTTATTCTAAGGCAAAGAGTTATGCAGTATGTCGAGATATTAGGCACCGTTGTAGGTCTACTCTATCTATGGCTCGAGTATCGTGCCAGCATCTACCTGTGGGTGGCCAGCGTGGTGATGCCTGCCATCTACCTCTTTATCTACTACGATGCGGGACTATACGCCGACTTCGGCATTAACCTCTACTACCTCATCATAGCCATATATGGCTGGGCAGCATGGCGTTACGGCTTTTCCTTAAGCAAAGGCAGTCAGAACGAGGAGCTTGAGATAAGCCACACCCCTGCACGTCTGTGGCTACCACTTACGGCCCTTACCGCACTACTCTTCGCAGCCATTGCATGGATTCTGATTCGCTTTACCGACAGCACCGTGCCGTATGCCGATGCCTTCACCACAGCACTGAGCGTTGTAGGCATGTGGCTGCTTGCGAGAAAATATATCGAGCAGTGGTGGGTATGGCTGGTGGTCGATGTGGCAAGCGTAGCACTATACATCTACAAAGATCTGCACTTCACGGCTGTGCTCTATGCGCTCTATGCCGTAGTAGCTGTTTTCGGCTACCGCAAGTGGAAGGAGCTAATGAACAAGCAGTATGAGAGACAATAAACGAGCTGTAATCATCGCCAATGGCGAATACCCCACCTCCCCACAGGCATTGGAGGTGATGCGCAGTGCACACTACACGGTGTGTTGTGACGGAGGTGCCGATGCATATATCGAGCGTGGAGGCTCGCCCGATGCTATCGTAGGCGATGGCGACTCCCTCTCGGAAGAGAATCGCACACGCTTCGCATCAAGAATCCACTACTCGGCCGATCAGCAGACCAACGACCAGACAAAGGCCGTAGAGTATCTGCTCGGGATGGGCTACACCGACATTGCCATCGTTGCGGCAACGGGCAAAAGGGAGGATCACACGCTGGGCAACATTGCCCTGCTTGCGGAGTATATGCAACGGGGTGTAGAGGTTGAGATGTACACCGACTACGGAGTATTTATCCCCTGCCGTGACACGCGCACTTTTACAAGCCACGCAGGACAGGCGGTATCGATATTCAACATATCGGCTAAAGGACTGCGTTCTATCGGGTTGGAATACCCAATCTACGACTTTACTGCACTTTGGCAGGGCACGCTCAACCGCACGACGAGCGAGCAGTTCACTATCGAGGCCGAGGGCGACTATATAGTCTTTATGACCTATTAGAATAGCTTTTCGTAGGCCAGACGGCGACTCTCGATTACCACATCACCGCAATAGGTGTAACCCAGACGAGCCACAAGGCTCTGCATAATTTTATTGTCGGGGTGAGTATCTATACGTATGCTCTTAACCCTCTCGGCAGCCATAGCCTCGGCAGCCATCATAAACTGCTTCGAGAATCCCATACCAACAAAAATCTCATTTACGCAGAGGCGGTGTATGCAGGCATAGTCGCCCGATGAGAGCCACTCGCCACCTGTCAAATCGTCATATGCCGGCTCGCCCGTAAAGATCACTGCGCCATAGGCAAGGATAGTATCGCCCTCACTGAGCACCATACCCACACCCGCATCCACGTCACTCTCGACGCTCGTACGGTTGGGGTAACCACGTTGCCACTGATCCACACCTGCCGCACCCAAACGACGGCTTGCGGCGGCCATTATCTCGGCCACGGCCGATATATCCTCTACGGTTGCTTTACGAAAAATCATACTATAAAAGTTTCTCGAAGGCTGTCAAATAACGGCTCTCGAAATAAATAATTCCACAATACTCATACCCCATCGAACGTACCATCTGCTGCATAATACGATTATCGGCATGGGTGTCAATACGCATACTTCGCCTACTCTTTGCTGCCTCGCGCTCTGCCGCTGCCATAAACTCACGACCAAAGCCCTTGCCTATACACTCCTCGGCTACGCACATGCGATGTACGACGGCATAATTATCATCATTGGTCAGCCACCCACCATCTGTTATATGGGCGTAGGCAGGCTCGCCCGTGAGCACCATAGCACCGTATGCCACAACCTTATCCTCCTCGCACAGAACATAGCCTATACCCTCAGCAACATCACGCTCCAAGCGCTCACAATTGGGATAACCATGTTGCCATTGATCAACACCAGCCGCACCCAAACGAGCGATAGCATCAAGCATAATCTGCGTCATACGCTCCAAATCATGAGTTGTCGCTTTACGAAAAATCATAATCGAAATGTTTTTGCAAATATAGCAAAAAGAGATTAATTATAAACAAAAAAAACGGTACTGTCTAACAAGGACGTTAAACAGCCTCAATTCTTTTAGAACGTGTATAAAAAGAGGGATTTCAAGGCTTGCGAAGCCCGAAAAAGCGGAGTTTACT
>JAGBYV010000346.1 GCA_017628595.1 Alistipes sp. | reverse complement strand
GGCGATTACCGCAGCCCGGCTCTGATTGTGAAGAATCATGACGGTTCCTTTGCCTGTGACCTTCGGTACTATGGTCCAAGGAGAATGTTCGCAACACGATCGGTGAGTATGTATCTTCACTCGGTCTTTCACAGTTGCGTATCGCCGAGACTGAGAAGTATGCTCACGTTACGTTCTTCCTCAATGGTGGTCGCGAGGCTGAGTTCGAGAACGAGTCACGTATCCTGGTTGCATCACCCAAGGTTGCTACCTACGACCTGCAGCCCGAGATGAGCGCATACGAGGTTAAGGATAAGCTGGTGGAGGCTTTGAACTCGCAGAAGTTCGACTTCATCTGCTTGAACTTCGCTAATGGCGATATGGTTGGCCACACTGGTATCTACGAGGCTATCGAGAAGGCTGTTAAGGCTGTTGATGAGTGTGTAGCCGATGTAGTGGAGACCGCTAAGGCTAACGGTTACGAGGTTGTGATGATTGCCGACCACGGTAACGCCGACAATGCCGTTAACGAGGATGGTACACCCAACACTGCTCACTCATTGAATCCCGTGCCCATCGTAGTGGTATCGGATCGCGTACACGTGGTTAAGGATGGTATCCTGGCTGATGTTGCTCCCACTGTGTTGCGTTTGATGGGTCTTCAGCAGCCCGCCGAGATGACTGGTGAGGTATTGGTTGAGATGTAATATACCTTTATATAATGTAGCGGAGTGGGATGGCCTCGCTCCGCTATTTTTATACCTAAACCTAAATGAATATGAAGAAGATGTTTTTGATGGCCCTGCTCTGCCTTGTGGGTGCAGTGGCTATGGCACAGGGACAGCGTATGCCCTATACAGAGAAAGTTGTTTATGAGGGTGAGGATGTGACATTCCGCCAGATTGATGCCCACACGTGGGAGGGTAACGGTAAAATGATGGCTAACGAGACGCTCTACATCGTCGAGGGCGAGGAGCGCGCACTGCTTATTGATGCCGGTACCAATATCAAGGATCTGGATAAGATTGTGGCTGGCATCACGTCGAAGCCCGTTACGCTGGTGGCTACCCACGTGCATCCCGACCATACGGGTGCTTCGGTGAACTACTTCAAGGAGATTTACATCAACGCCGCCGATATGGTCAACGTGAAGGAGATGATGGGCGACTATAAGGGTGAGATTAAGTTCCTGACCGATGGCGAGGTGATCGATCTGGGCGGTCGCCAGATTGAGGTTATCTTCACTCCCGGCCATACTCCCGGCTCTACAACCTTTATCGACCATGAGGCTCACTATGGCTTTAGCGGCGACGCTTTTGGTTCGGGTAACCTGTTGCTTACCACTAACTTTACCACCCTTGCACTTACGTGTCAGCGCATGAGCGAGTATATGCTCAAGCATGGTATCGAGAAGCTCTATCCCGGCCACTATATGGGTGTGAACGTTGAGACCGTGAAGCGTGTGCAGGATATGTTGCAGATGAGCCGTGATGTGCTCTCTGGCAAGGTAGAGGGTCGCAAGAACGAGCGCGGAATGCTGGGCCTGGACCGTGTGCTGACGATGCACGGCGTGAATATCAACTACGGTGCCGCACAGGTGAAGTAGGGTCAGTATTAATATGATTACGTCATGCCCCGTTGCTTTTAGCAACGAAGGGCATCCTCGGGAATGTAAGCGAAGTGTGATTGAGTAGAGGATTACCTTCGCCACCCTGCAGGTGTCGGGTAATGACGTAATAATTATTAGTAAAAGAGGCTGTTCAACAAGAACGTTGGACAGCCTCTTTTGTTTTATCGACGAGCCACGTAGTCGGCGATGTTCTGCTCGATGCATCCAATCAGACGGTCGATGGCCTCGACGGGCGACCAGGCGTTGTGGGGTGATGCCAGCAGACGATAGGGGTCCTTGAGTGTGTATAGAGGTGACTCGCGCAGAGGCTCCGATGTGAATACGTCGAGTGCCGCACCACGCAGACGTTTCTCATTCAGCGCATCGGCCAATGCTGCCTCATCCACTATGCCTCCGCGTGCTACGTTGATAAGTATTGCCGAGGGCTTCATCTGCCCCAGCTGCTCGGCTCCGATAAGTGAACGGGTGCGCTCGTTCAGCGGGCAGTGGATAGAGAGAATGTCCGAGGTTGAAAGTAGTTCACTCAGAGAGAGTTGTGGGTAGGCCTCCTTGCGCTCTACGCCCGATGTTGAGTAGTAGCTTACCTCGCAGCCAAAAGCCTCGGCAAGGCGTGCAACCTCGCGTCCGATGTTGCCCATACCGATGACTCCCCACCTCTTGCCACGCAGCTGTGCCGTGGGTCGGTCGAAGTTGAAGATGCGCTCCGAGGAAGAGTATGCTCCCGACTTGAAGTAATTATCATAGTAGGTCACCTCACGCAGCAGAGCCAGTGCCGACGACAGCGTAGTCTCGGCTACGGCATAGGTCGAGTAACCCACCGCATTGCGAACCTCCACGCCGTGCTCGGCGGCGGCATTGAGGTCGATGTTATTCATACCCGTGGCAGCCACGCAAATAAGGCGCAGATGGGGTAGCGAGGCGATGGTCTCAGCGTTGAGAACAACCTTGTTGGAGATGATGATTTCTGCATCTTTTGATTTTTCCAAAACCTCGTCTGGAGAGGTGGTCTCGTAGCCCGTGTAGTCGCCCCAGCGCTTGATCGACGAGAGGTCGCGACCACATACGGAATATTCATCTAAAAATACTATTTTCATATAGTTAGCAAGTTTGTAAGTTAAAATTCGCCGATGAGCGAGCGCACCACAACCGAGGCGCAACCTATGCCAAACAGGGCAGGGATATAGGATATGGTACCCGTGTTGGACTTTTTATTTTGCTCTTCGCATAGAATCATTGCTCCCTCGCGTACGGGCTCGGGCGAGAAGACCGCGTGAAAGCCCTTGCGGATGCCTATCTTGTGCAGTCGCTTGCGGAGCATATGCGCCAAGGGGCAGTGATGCGTGCGCGAGATGTCGCAAATCTCCATCTTCGTGGGGTCGGTCTTCGCTCCAGCACCCATAGAGCTTACGAGAGGTATGCCTCTCTCCAGCGCACCCTTGATAAGCGCCAGCTTGGGCGAGAGGGTGTCGATGGCATCGACCACAAAGTCGAAGCTATCGGAGTCGAGCAGCGAGTCGGTCTCGTCGTCCTTGATAAAGCGGTTGATGACGGTGAGTTCGATCTGGGGATTTATATCTCGCAGTCGCTGGGCCATAAGATCAGATTTCTCCTCTCCGATGGTCGAGTGCAGGGCTATGAGCTGGCGGTTGATGTTGGTCACCGACACGGTGTCGGCATCGGCGATGGTCATACGTCCTACGCCTGCGCGGGCAATCATCTCGGCAGCGTAGGCACCCACGCCACCAAGTCCTACGACGAGCACGTTGGCGCGCTTGAGTAGCTCCAGTTTCTCCTCACCCAATAGTAGAGTTGTTCGCTCTAACCAATTATCTGTCATTGTGTTGTAAAAATATTTCGTTGTAATTCATTTCTATCTGTGCCTGCAGTGTGGCAACCTCCGTTTTGCGCTCGCTGGCAATCGTTTCGTATATCGTTTTGATGCTTAGCGGGCTCTCGTCCGTCTCGGCAAAAAGCCGTGAAAGAGGTATTGTGCGCAGAGCCTCCACGGTTCGCGGTGAACGAAACGCAGCCTCGCCAAATGAGAGGTAATAACCCCGTTTTATCGCCCGCTCGGCCTGCTGCACGGAGCCGATAAATCCGTGGAAAATGACCGCGCGAAGTTCATACTCCGAGAGGATCTTCATCATCGGCTCGAAGGCTCTGACGCAGTGCAGAACAACGGGCTTGCCGTACCTCTGGGCAAGGCTTAACTGATAGCGGAAAATATGCTCCTGCGCTACACGATCCACACTGCACGCATAGTCCAGTCCGATCTCGCCGATGAGGTCGGCCGAGCGCATTGCAGCCTCGTCGATAATGCCCGATGCGGCTTGCCAGGGGTGGATGCCCGCGCTCGTTGGAGTGGGGTAGTCGGCACTGGGTGAGTGGGTGTGTATGTCGATGTATAGGCCCATTTTTCTTTGTGTTCAATTACAAAAGTATGAAAAAATACGAAAATTTAGCGCGAAAACGAAATAATAGCTCTTTTAGTATAGAAAAGTGCAAAAAAAATCGTATCTTCGTGCGCGTTTTTATGTGGTCGGTATGGCCACGCCGAAAAAGAACCAAATTTACAGGAGAAAAAGAAATAACAACTCACAAAATTTATTCATTTAATAACAAATCTATGTC
>JAGBYV010000345.1 GCA_017628595.1 Alistipes sp. | reverse complement strand
CTGGACAGTCAATCGCATATATCGGAGTGCCGTTCGAGGCGGTATGCTTTACTGCTTCGGGCACTGTTATCGTAGTCGGTATTGTGAGTGGTGGCTGTCTCATTTTGCTGCTCTGTAGATTAGTGTTGATGAGTTCTCTGGGCGGAATATGCGTGATGAGAAGTCGGCTACATCTGCGGCCGAGAGCGAGCGGTAGATCTCCACCTCGCGGTTGATTAGGGGCAGGTCCCCAATCATCTCGTAATAACCCATATTCATCGCCTTGTTCATTACGTTGAGTTCGCCAAAGAGGGTGTTTGCTTCAAATTTGTTCTTCACCTTCTCGATCTCATACTCGGAGATATTCCCTGCTTTTAGGTCTGCAATCTCCTTCCATATTGCCGCCTCGGCATCAGCTTCGGAAGTGGTGGGGAGCAGTTGCCCAGTGAAGACGAACATTCCGCGATCAAGATCTCCCGATATATAGGCATTGGTGCTGGCAAACAATCTTTTGCGTTTGATTAATCGCTCATACAGACGTGCCGAGTCGCCGCCAGCCAGCAGGTCTGATGTCATATCGCCGAGGAAGAAGTCGCGCGAAAGACGCTCGCCCATCTGGAAGGCGATGGTGATGGTTGTGGCGGGAACATCGCGCTCGACCTCCTTGCGGCGAGCTGCCGTTTGCTCAGGTTCGGGCGCAATGGAGGGGATAGCATGGGGTTTATCCTCGATGTCGCCAAACCACTTCTCTGCCAGTTCGAAAACCTCCTGCGCCTCGATGTCGGCCGATACCGAAAGTATGGCATTGGACGGATGGTAGAAGCGCTGGTAGAAATCGCGAATCTCCTCAGCGGTCGCCTCTTCGATGTGTTCGGGCGTAAGGCCGATGGTTGCCCAGCGGTAGGGGTGGGCGGTATATACCATGTCGCGCAACAACATATTCTGGTCGCCATATGGTTGGTTGAGGTAGCGCTGACGGAACTCCTCGACTACTACACGTTTCTCTATCTCGATGGCCTCTGCCGAGAGGTTGAGACCGGTCATGCGGTCGCTCTCGAGCCATAGTGCGGTCTCAATGTTGGCCGTAGGCAGAGTGATGTAGAAGTCGGTATAGTCGTTGTTCGTAAAGGCGTTGTTCTCGCCACAGGCCATCTGTACGGGCGTGTCGAAGTCGGGTACCTGAAGTGTGCCGCGAAACATCAGGTGCTCAAACAGATGTGCCAGACCCGTGCGTGCAGGCGATTCGTTGCGTGCTCCGACCTTATATAGCAGATTGACCGCGGCCATGCGTGATGAGCGGTCGCGGTTTGCTATGACGGTCAAACCGTTTTTTAGTTGTATTTTATCGTACGTAATCATAATTGTATGCAAACATACACAATAATGAGTTAAAAAACAAGAGGTTGCCCGCACAAGGACAACCTCTCGAAAATTACTCTATAGCTGACTGCGATCCATGACACGCCATGCGGGGTGCACTTCGTTGTTCTGGTGCGCTGCTTTGCGTACGCGCTCGTAGAAGAAGTTGAGTATGGCGTTCGAGTCGCCTGCGAATGCCGGATCTTGCATCTGTTTGTCAAATTCGGCCTTCAATGCAGGATCCTTTGCCAAAAGCTCGCGGCCTTTCTCCTCCATGTAGCCCAGGCGGATCCAGAATTCGTTTGTGGGCTGCAATACCTGATTGAAGAATCCCCAGTATACAAGCGAGCCGGGTGCCGATGGCTCCAGAAGCCATGCCGCCAATCGTCCTGATGGCTGATTCATATCGATGAGGATGCTTCCTGCGGGATACTCCAAGGTCTCGGTCTGCGTGGTATAGTCGGTCTTGACAACGGGGATGCGTCCCTCGCTCTGACGAGTTGAGAATGTAGCTCCATTGTAGCGATATGTCTCCACCTCGATGCTCTTAGGCTCGGTAAGACGTGTATATTTGATGTCGTGCAAATCGAATAATTCAATCACGTCAACCCATTGGGGCATAAAGATGTAGGCCTCGGGGAGCTGGATTGAGGATGTGGCATCGTAAGATGTGATAAGCGGAGATTTTACGGTTATGGGCTTCTCATAATTGTGGCGAGTCCAGTCGGCTCCCGAAAGATCGCTCTTTACCGTTTCGCGCTCCCATGCCAGATAGTCAATCCATACACTGTCGCGGTTGACAGCCTGATAGGTCAAATCCATTGGGGTCTTGCGGTATTCCGCCGAACTTGTAACCTTGTCGGCGCGCTCCACTACGTCGAACAACTCCTCCTTATTGGCGCCAATGATGCGGGCGCTGGCTTTGATTGCCTCTATGGTGCACATAACGCGCTGCTTGTAGGGCTTGTAGATATGGTTCTCCAGCAACAGACCGATGCGGTTGCGTGCGGCTGCGTATGCCTCCGAGTAGCGGGGATCATAGATGTTGACGAAGATGCCCTGCTCGGGAGCGTTAGAGTTGCGGAATGAGGCGTAGAGGAACATCGGGAATCCTACGTCGGTCATCTGCTCGTTGAGCTGCTTCTCGAAAATATCTGTGGTCCACTTGCGCAGACCCTCCTCCATCATTGTGCCGTGATTCTCAATGGCGTAGGTAGTTACATACTGAAAGTCTGCACCATTGGTAACGTGCACGTCAATGAATAACTCAGGCATCCATTTGTTATAGAGTTTTAGCCATGCGCGCATCTCGGGCGCGTCAGCCTTGAGAAAATCGCGGTTGAGGTTTAGTTGCTGTGCTGTATTGCGTGTGCCCAACTCCTCGGGGCCATTCTGGTTGATGCGGTTTGTGGCACGGAAATCCTCATGGCCATCCACATTGAATACAGGGATAAAAAGAAAACTTACGTTGTCGAGCAACTCGATATCCTTCTTGTGTACAATCATATCGCGAAGCATGATCATCGTTGCGTCCTTGCCATCGGGCTCGCCGGCGTGAATACACGACTCTACAAGGATGATGGCACGTCCCTTTTTGCGGATCTGCTCGGGAGTCTGCAGACCATCCTTGTCAACGATTACAAGAGCCAGGTCGCGACCTTGTGGGCTGGTGCCGAACGATGTGATATTGACCATCTTGGAGTAATCGTCAAGTCGCTCGAAAAAGTCTATGGTCTGGTCGAAATGGGGTGTCTTGACAAAGTCGGATTTTTCACAATCGGTGATCCACTCCTCGGCTGAGGGTTCGGTTGTGCATGCAGTGCCTACAAAAAGGGCCAGCAACACATAAAGCAGCGTACGTTTCATCTCTGTTTTGATTTGGTTTATGGCGCAAATGTAACATTTTTTCGTTATTATTTTCGTACAATCAAAATATTAATGTTTGGGCGACTGTTTTCGCAATGTGAAAAATAGGGTAGTTTATGTTGCTTTTGTTAGAATATTAACGCATGAAAAATTATGATTTTTTTTCGAAAATTTATAACTTTGCCGTGATTTGTGCATATGTGCAAATTATCCGACCCTGTGAGGTCGGGCGTCGCGAGAAGTAATTTTACATAAAATAAACAAAAAAGATTATGTCAGAGAAGAAATTTATCACATGTGACGGTAACTACGCAGCGGCACACATCGCCTACAAATTTTCGGAGGTGGCTGCTATTTACCCCATCACACCTTCATCGACTATGGCAGAGTTGGTGGATGAGTGGGCCGCTCAGGGCCAGAAGAACATGTTTGGTGAGACCGTAAAGGTTGTTGAGATGCAGTCGGAGGCAGGTGCTGCCGGTGCTGTTCACGGCTCATTGCAGAGCGGTGCGCTGACCACTACCTTTACAGCTTCGCAGGGTCTGTTGCTTATGATCCCCAATATGTACAAGATTGCCGGTGAGTTGCTCCCGGGTGTATTCCACGTGTCAGCTCGTGCACTGGCTGCACAGTCGCTTTCAATCTTCGGTGATCATCAGGATGTAATGGCTACCCGCCAGACAGGTTTCGCAATGCTCGCTACATCTTCTGTTCAGGAGGTTATGGACCTTGCCGGTGTTGCTCACATCGTAGCATTGAAGGCTCGTATCCCCTTCATGCACTTCTTTGATGGTTTCCGTACATCACACGAGATTCAGAAGATCGAGGTTATCGACGACGCATCGCTCACCGCTATGCTCGACCGTGACGCATTGAAGGCCTTCCGCGCAGCTGCGTTGAACCCCAACCACCCTGTAACTCGTGGTACTGCACAGAACCCCGATATCTACTTCCAGACTCGTGAGGCATCTAACAAGTTCTACGATGCAGTTCCCGATATGGTTGCTCAGACTATGGAGAAGATCTCAGAGATCACAGGCCGTTGCTATAAGCCCTTCACCTACTATGGTGCAGAGGATGCTGAGAATATCATCGTAGCAATGGGTTCAGTAACTGAGACTATCAAGGAGACTATCGACTACCTGGCTACACAGGGTCGCAAGGTGGGTCTTATCACCGTACACCTCTATCGTCCCTTCTCAGAGAAGTATTTCTTCAACGTAGTTCCCTCTACTGTTAAGCGTGTATGCGTTCTGGATCGCACCAAGGAGCCCGGCGCAAATGGTGAGCCTTTGTACCTCGACGTAAAGGATATGTTCTTCGGCAAGGAGAACCAGCCTTTGGTTATCGGTGGCCGCTACGGTCTTTCATCAAAGGATACTACTCCCGCACAGATTATGGCCGTTGTTGAGAACTTGTTCGCTGCAGAGCCCAAGAACCACTTCACTGTGGGTATCAACGACGACGTAACCAACCTCTCATTGCCCGTTGGCGAGGAGATCGCTTTGGCTAAGGAGGGTACCTTCGAGGCTTTGTTCTTCGGTTTGGGTGCTGACGGTACAGTAGGTGCAAATAAGAACTCAATCAAGATTATCGGTGGTACAACCGACAAGTACTGCCAGGCATACTTCTCATACGATTCAAAGAAGTCGGGTGGTTACACCTCATCACACTTGCGTTTCGGTGACTCTCCTATCCGTACTCCTTTCCTCGTGACTACTCCCGACTTCGTGGCTTGTCACGTTCCTTCG
>JAGBYV010000344.1 GCA_017628595.1 Alistipes sp. | reverse complement strand
TTTTACAGCCTCGCCGGCCTTCACATCCACACGATACTTATCGGTCCCCGTAGTTGCAGGCAGATAGATCGGATTGGGGATGTTGCTTGCGCCTACATAACGACGAGCCATACCCTCAAATGCTGGCTTATATATCTCGATAACAGCGCTCTCGAGCAACTCCGCATCGCTCATGGCGCGTGTTGAGAGAATAGTGTTGTCATCGTTTACAGATATGCCATACGACAAAGTGATGGCACCCTGCTCTGCAGGAGTCTCTGTTACATCCTTCTTACAAGATGTAGTCGCGATCAGTGCGCTCATGGTGAGCGCTGCAAATAATATCTTTTTCATACTACTATCTTGTATTAATATGTAGGAACATGCATAACAACAATAACCTCCTTCTTACAGCCCTTCTTGTCCTGTACATTCATCTTGAATGTGTGGGTGCCTTTGAAAGCCAGGATAGGACTCTGTGCTGCGCTAAGGTCGAATGGCACAACGGTCATGCCAGCCAACTCCGCACCGGGGGGGAAGGGTACGATATCGAAGATACCCATTGCCAAATCTGAAGGATTTACAAGGTCAACGTGTGCACCGCCGACAACATCCAATGCGCCCATGAAATCGGCGTTGTCAGATGAGATATCGACAGTGAATGTGCGTACACCATTAGGAACCACTGCATCCATTGTAAGCACAAGCGGAGTAGAGCTTGCAGGAATAGTGATAGGCTGCGTGATATCGTACGCGCAGGTACTTATCAACTCAATGCCACCATCGCCGATAGGAGCGTTGGGATCGGTACCCAGCGTGCTCTCCTCTGCATTTGTTATCTCCTCAAGGGGAAGATCCTCTACGTAGTCGTTGATCTGGATGTCGAATGTAGCGTTACCCTCCTCGTCAACCTTCTTGATGAAGGTGATGTGGCGCCATGACTGTGCGGTTACGTCGGTGAAGGCTTTGGTCATGCGATATACCTTCTCCTCGCCGTTGCCGTTAAGATCCATCTTACCGCTGAAGGTAACCTCCAGAGTGGTGCCGCCCTCCACTACATTGAAGTAACCGGCACGCTCCTCGCGTGTCACTCGCTTTGTCGCTGCGTCATAGTTCAATGCAAAAGACAACTCGCTGCCGCTATCGTTGTTATACGTAACCTTGGTGGTTGAGTTACCGCGTACCATAGCCTTGAAGTCGTCGTTGTAGTCAACGGTTACCTTGTGCTGCAAAAGCGCACATACGATCTCCGTGATAGAAGTCTCCTCGCCAGCCGTTACAGCGATATCTTTTACGGTTGCGCCATATACGGGGTTGTCCCAGCCTGTAGCGGGAACCTCAGCTTTGGTGCTGCGTGCTGTCAGCGTATAGGTCTGACCATCCTTGCTCTCGGGGAGAGAGATGCCGCCAGAGAGCTTGGCCTTGCCATAGCTGTCGTCGAAATATACCGTGCCATCAGAGCCGATTACGGTAATGTTATAGGTGTCATCAGCATCCGAGATTGTGCCCGCAGCACGAGTTCCAATCTCCTCTACCGACTCATCCACGCCTACGTAAAGATTGGCAAACGAAAGAGTGCCAAAGCCCTGCTTGTCGCCAGACGGGTACTCATACTTGTCCTTATTGCACGCGACAACGGCCAATGAGAGCATTAATAATGTAAAAATTCTTTTCATATTGTGTCTGTTTTTATTTGTCAAACTTGGTTAGCAACTCATTTATTCGGGATTGATCTCTGTGGGCATATCCACGATGTTCTCCTCATCAATCTCATTGCCGAAGCTGATCTGGATCGTTCCAGCCTGACCTACATTGGGAGCTGAGAACTTGAGCGTGTAGCATTTGCCGCCCTTGATGTCAGAGAAACTCTTCTCGAAGGTATACTGCTTATTTGAAAAGTCCTCGCCCTGAGCCTGTGAAGTGAGTGTTGCCTTAACGGTGAGTGTTGTGTTGTCTACGAACATACCCTTAGTCTGGGTGGCACCATATGTAAGTGTCTTACTGTTGCCGTTCGACGTAAGCGTAAAGTCGCTCCAGTCGTAATATTCGGTAAACATCTCGTCGAACTCAATGCGCACGATAGCATTCTGCAATGTCACGGGAACAGTAACTGCTGTGTCGCTGCCGCCATTTATCGTTACGTTTGCTACCGAGCCAGCAAATACGGGGCTATCCATTGAGCCCTCGTCATAACTGGCCGACACGGTGTATGTGCCAGCATCAAGAGCGAGCTTGCCGTCGGTCAGATCGGTAAGCTTGCCATTCCATGCCGTATCACCATACTTGTCGGTTACGGTGAAGGTGAAATCGGTGTTCTTGGGGGCAGTGTAACCTGTTACCTCGGCGATGCTTACAGCCGCGCGGGTAACAAGTTCGATGCTCTGCTCGGCATGCATCTCAAGTGAGAGGCGGCCGGTAGCCGTCGTCGGCTCCTGGGCATCGTTGCACGAGATGGCCGCACAAAGGACCAATGCGCAAAGTGAAAGTTTGTAGAATTTCATTGTTTTTGGTTTTTTATGTTTATTTTCTTGTTTTTGTATATCTTAATAATGGTGTCGCAAATCTGTTCTTCTGAATAACGCACCATTTTCTCACCTGTGTTATAAGAGAAAGGCTCTGCAGCTCTTGCGTACAGAAGTCGGAGGTAGTCGTAAATTTCAGTTATCGTTCCTACGGTGGAACGAGGGTTTTTGTTGACAGATTTCTGTTCTATGGAAATGACAGGACTGAGCCCTTTTATATCGTCTACTTGAGGGCGTTCCATGTTGCCGATGAAATGACGTGCGTAAGACGACAAGGATTACATGTAGCGTCTCTGTCCTTCGGCATATATGGTTTGGAAAGCCAGTGATGACTTGCCGCTGCCACTTAACCCTGTTATCACGACGAGTTTGTCGCGTGGTATTTTCAGACTTATATCTTTGAGATTGTTTTCTTTGGCACCGTAAATCTCTAAGAATTCTTCTTCAGAAATATTGTTTTTGTCAATTGAGTTCATCTTCGTAGTCGTTTTCGTTAGTCATTATAGAGTCATTCAGTAAAAATAAATCGTCGCCAATCAAATTCATGATATGTCCGTGGGTTATGTTGAAAGGCTTCTTAGGTATTTTTATTTCATACACTTCGCCTTTGTTTACCTTCAATGAGTTGCTTCTTAACCAAGGGTTAAAGACTTTTAACAATTTATATGTGATGTCGTGGTCTTTGGCGAATTCGGCCCAGCTTTCCACACTTTTGTCAACCTTGACTGTTGTATATCTATATGGTTCATACGAAAGTTTAGAACTTACATATATTCCATATTTCTCTGGATTTTCAAATATCGTTTTGATGGCTAAGATGCGGAATACGTAACGTTCCGTCTCTTCTGCCATAAGCAAGTCGTAATAAGAGTTTGTTCCTTGATCTTTGATGAATTTTAATACTCTTGTTGTGCCTGCGTTATATGCTGCTGCTACTAATGTCCAACTGCCGAATCTTTCATATGCTTTAAGGAAATATTTACATGCGGCTTCTGTTTCTAATTCAACGTTATAGCGCATGTCTATGTCTTTGTTTACTTTTAATCCGAAGTCTTCTGCAGTGCCTTTCATGAATTGCCAGAAACCAGCTGCTCCTGCAGGTGACACTACATTTGTTAGGTTGCTCTCTATGACGCATAAATATTTGAAGTCGTCAGGCACGCCATATTTTTTTAAGATAGGTTCGATGACAGGAAACCAACGTTTGGAGCGTTTCAACAACACCATAGTGTTGCTGTGGAAATATGTGTTCGACAAAAGCTCTCTTTCGTAACGTTCTCTGATGTTGAACATCTCAAGCGGCACTCTTTCGTCTGCGAAATATATGTCATCACAAAACTCAATGTCGTGACTTTGTATCACGATTTGTTCTAACGAAACAGGACGTTTGTTGGCTGTTCTTATGGCAATGATGCTCATTACGAAGGCGATAACTATCATTAATAATAATGATGTTGCTGCTATAATTAAGAGTGTCTTTGTCTTCTTCATTTTTTAAGTTCTATATAAAAGGACTTTCGAAATTTTTGAATAATGGAGAAATTTTATCTTTTTCAGAAAGAGTTGGATTATCAATATTCCAGTTGATATTGATGTCGGGGTCGTTCCATAAAATGCTACCTTCTGATTCCTTATTATATACGTTGGTGCATTTGTAGTTGAAAATGGTGTTGTCTTCCAATGCTACGAAACCATGGGCAAATCCTTCTGGAATCCATAATTGAAGCTTGTTTTCTTCAGTTAAAACGACAGATTCCCACTTGCCGTATGTAGGGGAGTCTTTGCGCAAGTCGACCGCCACGTCCATGACGGAGCCTTTTATCACTCTGACGAGTTTACCTTGTGCGTAAGGCGGTTTCTGGAAATGCAATCCGCGCAGAACGCCTTTGTCTGACTTAGATTCGTTGTCTTGAACGAAATCCATATTAAGACCTGCCTTCGCAAAACGTTCTTTATTATAAGACTCGAAGAAATAACCCCTTTCGTCTTTGAAGACATCAGGTCTTATTATCAACAAACCATCTATTGAAGTTTTGACTAATTCCATGTTTTTGGCTTTGAATTTTAAAGAGAGACGCATCAATGTGTGTTTATTCTACGGTAAACATTGACACGTCTCTACATTGATTTTCATTATAAATTATGCATTATGAATTATGCATTATGAATTATGAATTATGAATTGAATCAAAGGTGTACCACTTCGTCGTGAGCAGCAGCGGCTGCTTCCATCATAGCTTCCGACATTGTTGGGTGAGGGAAGATAGTGTTGATGATGTCGCGGCCTTTTGCGCCTAACTCGCGTCCGAGGACTGCTGTAGCAACCATTTCTGTTACGTTGTCACCGACCATGTGGCAGCCGAGCCATTCGTCGTTAGCGGCGTTGAAGACGACTTTGATGAAACCGTCTCTGTTGCCTGATGCTGTTGCCTTGCCTGATGCTGTGAATGGGAACTTGCCGACTTTAACTTCATAGCCAGCAGCGATAGCTTTAGCTTCTGTGAGACCTACTGATGCTACTTCAGGAGTGATGTATGTACAGCCAGGGATGTTGTTGTAATTCAATTTTTCTGGTTCTAAGCCGCAGAGTTTTTCAACGCAGATGATAGCTTCGTGTGATGCCTTGTG
>JAGBYV010000343.1 GCA_017628595.1 Alistipes sp. | reverse complement strand
TGTTATAAGTGTTATACCTATTTACTGTTGGGCGATGGAGTCGCGTTCTATAACTTCAGTCTGTGTGCGCTCCTCGGTAGCGAGGCTGTCAAGCTGAGCCTGCTCGGCCTCCAGCTGCTCACGCTTGCGGCGGCTCATGAATCGCTCGCGGATACGTCGTTTCAGGTCGCTCCAGTTATCAAAATCCTCCTTATAATATATACCTACACCCGTCTCCTGCAGACCCTGGTTCTCGTCGAAACGGTCGATAGTCTGCGTGAAGCCGCGGAGCTTAAGGTTACCGGCACGGTCGATAAGCCAAGTGATGTAGGCCTCGCCCATGAAGTTGGACATATTGCTACTATGCGCCATCTTGTTATCCACCAGATAGTTACCCTCCAACTCCACCAGCAGACGGTCGTTAACAAGACTCTTCGAGAAGCCGAAGTCGATCTCATCGCTCGTCAGCTCAGAGCGGGGACGATAGCGCAGGATGATATTATAATCGTCGCTCGAGAGCCAGTTACTCAACTGATTCGACAATAGCTCAAAGCCCGTCGTAGCTGATGCCGAGGCACCGATGCTCGACGAGGTGGATGAGTCGGAGTAGAAGGTACCACTCACGAGCAGGTACATAAACTGCGTAGCAATAGACTGCTGGTTATTGAGCAGGTTGGCCACTGCGTTCTGGATCTCGGTATCGGCATTGGGCACCTTGATGTCGAAGGTAACCGTCGGCGCGGTCAGTCGCTCGGTGAGATTGATAATACAATCCACAGGCACGGCACGCGTCACGTTATCCAGCGTCGTTGACGAGAGCAGAGGCTGCAGCGACGCCTTGAGGCTATACACGGCATCGATATTGAGTCGCGCATCCAGCGGGTCACCCGTCCATTGGATGGTCGATCCACTATTAATAACGAATCGTTTGTTGATAATATTTTGCAGCGTGAAAAGGTAGCTACCCTCGGTGATGGTGTAGTCGCCATACATATCGAAGATATTGGTAGTCGGCACCACGCGGATATTGAGTCGGCCATCGCCACGAGCACGTATAACGTCACCCACCGTGGGGTCAATAACGAGCTGCACCTCGGCCGTGGGCGTTGCCGTAAGGTCGATATTTACACTCATATTGCTTGCACCCGACGACGACTCACTGCGGCGTGTACGGCGCTCGAAGGCCATCTTCTTACGCGCAAGGTAGTTCGTAGAGTCGATCTCCACACCCGGCTGCTCAAAGACCACAAAGTCGGCCGAGGCCACATCGCTCTTGCCCGAGAGGGGCATAAAGAACTGCGAAGCGCCTGCCGTAGTAGCCACAACATCGATGTTGTTTCCGCTCTTGTCGCCCGTGATGGTTGCCGTACCCGAACCATAGACCTTACCGTAGAAGAGATCGTTGTCCTGCGCCGTAGTATTCAGCACAAGCATATTGCGTGGCACAACACGCATCGAGTAGGCTATATTCGAGAGGTGGTTAAGATTCAGATCCATGGTCATCGTACCCGAATTCTGCTCCGTGTCATACACTCTGACATTCGATGCACGGAAGTGGTTGTCAGCCACCGTAACGGTAGCCTTGGGTACCGAATATCTTACGCGGGTATAATCGACCATAGTCGAGAGGTCGCTCACCTCCACCTTACCGCTGAGCGTTGCCTGACGGCGCTGACCCTCAATGTTGAGCGTAGCATCGGCCCTACCCTCGGTCCCGGACACCACGCTTACGAGCAGGGGATCGAGCATAGCCATAGGCAGATTCCTCAGCGTTGCATCGGCATAGTAGCGCGAGGTCGTGGGAGCATAATAACCCTGCACCACCTCATCGCCCGTGCGAGAGTTGCGCATTGCCACACGAATACGCTCCTGCTCTATATCCCAATTCGAGGTGATACAGAGAGGTGCCACAGCCGTATTGTTCACACGCATGCTGTCAATATCCACGTCAGCCATCACAGAGGCGTGGTTGAATGCCGATTTGAGCGATGCCACACCATTGGCACGGCCCTCCACCTGGTAGCCCATGCGACGAGCAAATCCCATCAGGGGTGAGAAGTCGAAATCGTGCAGCGTCATGGTGATAGAGTCCTCCTCGCTACGCGACATCACACCATCCAGATGCATTGACTCTCTTCCCGACATCAGACGCAGGTTAGCAACCGCCACACGTGCCGTGTCGATGCTGATGCGCTCGGATGTGATACGCCACGGATGACCGGCAGCGGTGATCGTAGCGGGATAGAGCGTAATATCGACATGGGGCATATTGGTAGGTGCGATGCGGGTAAGCTGAGCCTGCAGAGCCATCACACCCGACAACGTATCGTTGCCCTCGTTGAAGCCCGCCGAGAGAGATACACGGTTATTCTTTGCTCCACCCATAACCGAGAGTTTGGGCAGATGCAGCATGCCGGCATAGAGATCCTCCGAACTGAGATACATGGCCAGCGAGTCGCCCTGATTGGTAACGTTCACATTAAGACTTGTCGCCAGCATCTTGTTGCGCTCGATGTAATCCGACTCGGCACGCAGCGAGAGGTGGTTCGACGAAGGGTTCATCACAAAGTTAAGATGCGAACCGCGAGCCAGCTGCAATCCCTCCGATATGGCATTGAGCAGGGGATCGATCTCCTTGACCGTAACCGAGAGTGCCGAATAGCCACCCTGACCATCGCCCTTGTATGCAGCCTTGCTCTGAATACCCGGCAGATATTTAGCCATGGCGGTCTGCAGATAACGCACTACGTCGGCATAGCTCGTGGGACCCGTGAATGTCGCATCGGCAAAGTCAGATGTAAATGAGAGCGATCGCTGTCGGCTATCGTTATCGGCCGTAAGGCGTATGGGCGAAGTGAGCAACGTATCGGCATCATATATATAACGTCCGCCATCGATGGTAAGCGTTCCGTTCAGATCGTCCAGCGTACGACCAACAGCGTAAAGTTCGGCATTGAAACCGAGCAGCGACGTGGTGTCGCGCTGATTGACATTCATGGCATGCAGGTCGGCCTCATCGACCGCCAGACGCAGATCGTACATTGGTTGCGCATTATTCATATCGGCCATACCCGAGAGTGCAAAGCGCAACGGGAAGGCCTCACTGCGTATCGTACCCGAGAAGCTCTTGTTCGCAACCGTACCATTGATTGTCACATCCTCGTAGTGTGCATCGTGGAACTCCATATCCTGCACCGTGCCGTTTACCGCACCACGCAGGCTATTGCTCGTTGTCGAGCCATTGAATGCCAAAATACCCGTCACACTACCCAACGCAGGGAACTGCAGCATCTGTCCGAGTTGCAGATGACGCAATTCGGCAAAGGCCTCCAGCGATGATTGTGCCGGCTCGCCCTTAATGCGGGGCATCGGACGACGTGCAGCCGTCATAGAGGCATTACCCGACTGTGTGGTGAGCTTCAGATCGGCATCGAACTGTGCAAAGCCACCGTCGAAGTTACCCGCACATATAATCTCACCCGCAGCATCGGCCAACTTGAGCACACTGCTCGGCAGCGAGCGACCCGTGATGCCCGCAAGCAGACGTGCGGCATCGCCCTCGGTAGTGATCAGGCGTTGCAGGTCGAGTGTCATTCGTCCATTGCGCACATCCGGAAGACCACGCAGACGCACATCGCCTCGCAGTGAGGTGTGCTCGCCAAAGGATGCATTCTCAACCTTGACCAGCATATCGGCCACCGTACCGTCAATGGATGCATTCACATCGCGCAGCAACACATTCCACGGCAGCATGGCCGGTGCGAAGTGTGCTACATCGGATGAAGAGACCACACTCTTATATACCTGTCCCTCGATACGTACGTTATGGATAAAGTCCTTGTAGGATTGCCAGTTCTCACCACGCAACGTGAGCGAGGGCAGACGGATATCCGAGCGCTCGGCCATCACCTCAAAGTCGCGCAGGCTGATCACACCCTTATCCACGTCGAAGTGGCCAGTAAAGTTCTGCACCATGAAGCCACAATGTTCCACAGCCGAGAAGTTGCGGATATAACCTCCCACACGGCTGCCTTCGAGCGTGAAGTCATCGACCAGCGCCGACATATGTTCGATGTGCATATCGTTGTAGTCGATACCGTAGCCCGGATTGCGATGCTCGTGCTGCTCGACAATAAGATTTATATTCTGCAGATAGACGTCCTTGACCTTGAGCGAGAAGCCGCCCTTCTTCTCACGCTCCTTGCGCGAGAGGCGATCGACAACCTGCTTGATATTCATCTCGCCCTCGGGCGTCTCGCGGATGTTTAGATGGGCATTGGTAATCGAACCATTGCGGAGTGTAATGCCCTGGCCATCGTTAAAGCGCGAGAGATAGACCTTCAACCGACCGACGTAGAGCAGTGTGTCCTGCTGATAATCCTCGACGTAGAATCCATCCAGACGCAGGCTGCCCAGCGCACCCAGACGGATGCGATCGATATCGACACGGGTCTCCAGACGCTTCGACAAAAGTGAGGTCGCACGGTCGACAAGGAAGTTTTGAACCGAGGGCAACTCAACGAGCACAGTGAGCACAATAGGACAAAATATCAGAAACAAAACCGTGACTGATAGCGCCTTTAACAATATTTTTGTAACTTTGTGCATTCAACAATGGTCATTAATCTTACAAATGTAGAAATTTTTCTATTAAAATAGAAAAAAAACGACGAAAAGCACTCATATGGATATAACAATTCTTGGCATAGAGTCATCATGCGACGACACATCGGCTGCCGTTCTGCGCAATACCACGCTGCTATCAAACGTCATAGCATCACAGGCGGTACACGTAAAGTACGGCGGCGTAATACCCGAACTCGCATCACGTGCCCATCAGCAGAACATCATCCCCGTGGTCGACACCGCTCTGAAGGAGGCGGGCATTACGGTGGACAAGATCGACGCCATAGCCTTCACGCGTGGCCCCGGTTTGCTGGGTTCGCTTCTGGTAGGCACTTCGTTTGCCAAAGGACTGGCCATTGCAAATAACATTCCGATGGTGGAGGTAAACCATCTGCAGGGACACATTCTATCTCACTTTGTCGATCTGCCCGACAAGGAGCTGCCCCACCCCTCGTTTCCGTTCCTCTGTCTGCTGGTTAGCGGCGGACATACGCAGATCGTGAAGGTGAATTCGCCTCTGGAGATGGAGATCATTGGCTCGACAATCGACGATGCCGCTGGCGAAGCCTTCGACAAGTGCGCCAAAGTGATGGGATTGCCCTATCCTGGAGGACCCGTGATTGACCGTTTGGCCAAGGAGGGAGATTCTTCCGCTTTTGAATTTTCCAAGCCACACGTAAAGGGCGAGTTTGACTACTCGTTTTCGGGACTTAAAACATCATTCCTCTACACTCTGCGCGACCGCGTAGCCGAGGATCCCGACTTCGTTGAAAAGCACAAGGCGGACCTCTGCGCATCGTTGCAGAAGACCATTATCGACATCTTGCTCAATAAGTTAATTAAAGCAACCAAGCAGCTGGGAATCAAAGATGTAGCCATAGCTGGCGGTGTGTCGGCAAACTCTGGTTTGCGCGAGGCTGTTGCCGAGGCGGGACGTCGTCGTGGCTGGCGTACATTTATCCCCGAATTGAAGTTCACAACCGACAACGCGGCTATGATTGCTATCTCGGGTTACTACCGCTACAAGCAGGGTATGATTACGGGTTTGGACGTATCGCCCGTAGCGCGTCTTGAGGAGATTTTGTAAGCGATATTTCACACAAAATAAGGCTGTCCGACAATGTTTGGGCAGCCATTTTTTTACTCTACGCACGCCAAATAGAGAAAAATAAAACATTTTATTTTACTTTTTGGATATTTCGATGAGAAATATATATCTTTGCACTATCTGTTACAAAACGGCCTTTAAGGCATAAAATATAAACCAACAAAATGAAAACATTGAAAATCGGAGACCT
>JAGBYV010000342.1 GCA_017628595.1 Alistipes sp. | reverse complement strand
TGCAGTTGGCAATAAACGAGGCTCACAAGGCGTTAAAGGAGCAGGAGGTGCCAATTGGAGCTGTTATCGTGTGTGGTGATCAAGTCATTGGCCGTGGACATAATCTGGTGGAGACGCTGTGTGATGCTACGGCTCATGCCGAAATGCAGTGTATTACCGCTGCAGCCTCGACGCTTGGTGGTAAGTATCTGAAGGATTGCACGATATATGTAACGGTAGAGCCTTGTATAATGTGTGCCGGAGCATTGGCGTGGAGTCAGATCGGTCGCGTGGTATATGGCGCCGATGACCCCAAACGTGGCTTTACAACCCTTCAGGGACGTATCTTCCACCCTAAAACCGTAGTTGAAAAAGGTGTTATGCAGCAGGAGTGCGAGGCCTTGATGAAGGACTTCTTTAAGACGTTGCGATAGGCTGAATCGAATATTTAGTTCATATAGATCAATAAAAATTCTTGCAAAAAGAAAAATTTTTTTATCTTTGTATTTCGTTGAAGGCAGGCTTCAAATAATTGACGAGAAAATTTTAATATATTATTAATACAAAAAACACTATTTAATTATGAGAAAAATTGTTTTGTTGGCAGTTGCGTTGTTCGGTTTCACAGCCGCATTTGCGCAGTCTGATGTACTCACAGTAGCACAAGAGGCAAACGATGCTCTCGGTGCAAAGAATTATGTAAAGGCAGCCGAGCTGTTGGAGAAGGTTATCGCCGATGGTTCAGCTTCAGAGGATGAGGCTGTCCTGGAGCAGGTAAATAGCGCAAAGAAGAATCTTCCTATCGCTTACTTCCGCGTAGGTCAGAGCGCAGCTTCTGCAGCACAGAAGCTTACCGATGCTGCTGCACAGTCAGCAAAGTATGATGAGGCTGTTGCCGCTTTGGATAAGGCTATGGCTACAGGTACAAGCTATAAGGTAGTTGCTGCCGTTAATAACGCAAAGAAGATGAAGGGTATGGTTTACTCAGCACAGGCTGCTGCTCCTTTCAATGGTGGTGATTTTGCAAAGGCTGCTGAGCTTTTCGCAAAGGCTTACGAGGCTGATAAGACCAACAACAGCGCAGCGTTGAACCTCGCTGAGAGCTACTTCAAGATGGATAAGTATGCTGAGGGTGTAAAGGTTTGCTCTGAGGTTGCTGCTCTTCCCGCAGGTCAGAAGAATGATGCCGCTATCGCACAGGCTAAGGCTAAGATCAACCAGTACACTAACAACAAGATTGCTACCTTGCAGCAGGCTAACGACTTCGACGGCATCATCGCTATGGCAGAGTCTATCGCTGACGAGGCTTTGAAGCAGAAGGTTTTGGTACAGGCTTACTTCCTGAAGAAGGACTACGATAAGGTTATCGAGATTGGTGACGCTGCTGCTGCATTGCAGACTGATCCCGCTGATCAGAGCGCAGTTTACTTCAACCTCGCATCTTCTTACAATGCAAAGGAGAACAAGGCTAAGGCTATCGAGACTTTCAAGAAGGTTACCGCTGAGCCCTATGCAACTCCCGCAAAGGAGGCTGCTGCAGCTTTGGCACAGTAATAACGCACTATGCTAAATAAAAAATCCCGTCTTTCGAGGCGGGATTTTTTTTGTCTATACTTTATCGCAGAGCTACCAGTGAACGTACTTGCTCGCTGAATTCATCCTCTGATATCAACTGCTCAAGTGTGATATGCATGCGATAGCGCCAATAGTGGTTCGGGTCGGCCGGGATGTTGATTCGCTCGGCATCGGGGTCCGTAAGTCGCAGGCGCTCATCGATGGAGAGCCAATCCTGCAGGGGCAGAATGGCAAACATGGAGCCCGATAGCATCTCTCGTTCAATGATCTGCGCGGCTGTTTTACCCGAGCACTCCTTTTCGGCAACGCCTTCACGATGAAGTACTTCGCTCCAGTAACGCTGTGTCAGAGCCTTGTCCTCGCGCCACCATCCACGAATCGTGGACATGTCGTGGGTAGATGTGGCTGCCACCGAGAGGTAGGGGTAGTGACGTGTGTTGCCAAATGCAAGCCCCATCTGCTTGGGCATACGCTCTATTTCGAGTGAGAGGATATGCTCCTGTGCCATTACATCAGGCACGCATGCGGGAATCATTCCCAAATCCTCGCCGCATGTAAGCATTCGGGTTGTCTGCATCAGTGCCGGCAGACGGCGCATGGCATTCTCGCGCCAGAACTCGTTGTGGCGGTGATAGAAGAAATCCTCATGCAGGCGCATATAAGCCTCTTGTTGCTCTTTGTCGAGCTGTTGATACATCTTGGTCTTGTAGCCCTCGATGCGAGGCACATAGCCCTCTTCGTAGGGGTAACGAATGAAGAGTACATCCTTGGGATTCTCTTTGTTTATTGTCTGCTTTTCAGCATTAAAGTAGAATCCAGAAGAGGTGATCTCCTCCTCGCTGTATGGCTTTGAGGGGTTGAAATATCCAAGTATGGCACTGCGCTCTGTGCGCGGCACCTCCCATATGCGGAAGAATCCGAGGATATGATCTATGCGGTAGGCGTCGAAGTAGCGAGCCATCTTGCGCAGTCGGGCACACCACCATGCATAGCCATCTTCGCGCATACGTGCCCAATTGTATGTGGGGAATCCCCAATTCTGCCCATCCTCGGCAAAGGTATCGGGTGGAGCACCGGCAGAGACCGAGAGGTTGAAGAGGTGCGGTGCACACCACACATCCACACTCGTCGGAGCAACGCCAATGGGGATATCGCCCTTGAGCGTTATACCTATCTTATGGGCGTAGTCGCGTACCTCTGTCAGCTGCTTATCGAGCAGATATTGCACAAAGTAGTAGTATCCTACTCTTTTAGCCTCCTTCTGTGCAAAGGCTTCGGCTCGCTGCTCATCGTATTGCTCCAACTCTCCCCACTGGCTCTTGTCGGAAGAGTACTTGTCACGCAGTGCGCAGAATACGGCATATGGCAGGAGCCACTCGCGGCTCTGCTTGAAGAATCGCTCGAAACTGCGCGAAGCCAATATCTGATCACCGCACAGTGTATATATCTTGCGAAGAAATCTCTCCTTTAATCTGGTTGTTGCCTCATAATCCACGGCACTTAGTGCGTTGAGCCGTGCACCCTGTACAGAGTATTTTTCCAGCGCATCTCGCATCTGCTTGCGCAGGGCTAGTGTGGCATAGCGGCTACACGCCTTTACAACCTCGCGAGGTGATATGTACATGGGATGCAGAGCAAAGGATGATATGGCGTTATATGGATATGAATCTCGCCATGTGCCACTCGATGTAGTGTCGTTTACAGGCAACACTTGAATGATGGACATCCCAACCGCTGATGCCCAGTCGGCCATCGCTTTCAGGTCACAGAACTCTCCGCAACCCCAACCCTCAGCGCTGCGTAGCGAGAATACGGGTATGGCAACACCCGCGCCGCGCCACTTCTCGCGGCTGTCACGAAAGCGCAGACCTTGCACAATGGCACACTCTTCATGTGGTGTGGGCAGCAGGCGATTCTCTCCATCCTCAAAGTATTTAAGGGTGTGGGAGCGCTTGTCTACAATGATGAATTTATATTCGCTCCCCGCGACGTTGTATGGTATTGAGCAACGCCACAGTGGTGCTTGCGCATCGCTAAGGATGCGAGCCTGCGTAGCATCCCATGCGCCAAGCGCTGGGTGTGCACCTACGATAGCCACCAACTCGGTGCTACGCACCTGCGGAGCTTCCACCTCAAGCAGAATCGCTCCACTCTCACACTTGGGGTTCGGTGCGGGATCCTCTCTGCGAAATACGCTCTCGGTAAAGAGTGTAGAGTAGAAAGGCTCGTTGCCTGCGCTGTCGAACCATCGATCGAAGATCTCCACACTCGTGCCGGCAGGCTCAAATCTGTGCTCTTGAGTCTCTGCGCGAAGAATCTCTCCTGAGATACTATGCACTTCGTACCGATATGTACCACCCGCAGTAATGTCGAGTGATATGTGCCATTGTCCGTTACCGGCACTATGCATAGCAAGTGCTGCACCCCGCTTAAAGCGAATGTGCAGCACATCAGTTGTGAAATATTCGATACGAAACGTTACTTTCATTATATTGCTTTTAGAAGTCCTTACCCTCAAACGCTGCGCCAGAAGATACCTTTCCTCCACCGTGTTCCTTGGTCTTCGAGTTGAAGGCATAGCTCAGCGAGAGCATTATATTCGGATATCGCGGTCGTACGTGCGTTGTTGAGTGCAGCGTGGGCGATATGCGGTAGTTGTTGTATCGTGCCGTGCGGAATACGTCGTGGAAGACAAGCGAGGCGGATACCTTGTTTTTGAACAGTTGTTGGCGTAGAGCCAGATCGAAGTAGCAGTATGCATCCTCGCGACCCTGCGTAAGCACGGTGGGACCTACAACGTTAGCATCAAACTGCATACGTGTATTCTTGCCCAGCGTGAAGTTGTTCATCATCATAGCTGTATAGCCCGTATTGGCAGCAGAGGTGCAACCCTCGTAGTCGGCAGTGAACTTATAGTCGAACAGGCTGGCATTGATGGTCATGCTCCACCAGCGAGTAGCCTTAACGTGGGCATTCATCTCGATACCCCATGTGCGGTCGTTACCTGCATTGATCAGCGAGTCGAGTGTTACGCCGGGCTTATGTGCCACACGGATAGTCTCACGCACACCCTTACGGTGGCGGTAGTAACCCGTGAATGAAATTGTATGCTCCTCGGCAATGGTCTTGCGGTAACCGATTTCGGCAGAGTGAATGTACTCGGGGTTGATGTCGGGGTTACCCGTTTTCATTGTATAGTAGTCCTCATAGGTGATGTAGGGCTCAAGCTGCCAGATACCGGGGCGGCTTGTACGATATGAGTAGCCGGCCGAGATGACGTTGTTGCCCGGGGCTGCATATGAAACGTGAGCCGAGGGGAAGAGCTCCGTGCGCTTGATGTAGCGGTAGCGGTTGTTGGGATCCTGAACCTCGATATCCATATGGTCGATGGTGTGGTCAGCGCGAACACCCGCCTCAACGGCCAAAGGTCCAAACTGATCGGTCAGCATGGCGTATGCCGAATGAATCTGACGACGATAGAAGAAGGGGGCATAGAGGTCATCTCGATTGAAGAAGGCCTGCTTGTTGTTGTCCCACTCACGGAAGGTGTAGTCGCCATGCTCGCTATATGAGGTGTATTGGTAACCGATGTCCAACTTGCCGTTTTCGCGGTAGTTGATGTTGTAGTTGGCTGTACCGTCGAAATCCCAGTGGTGCTCCTTCTCATAACCTCGTGTACCCTCGTGGCGCACACCGCTGAAGTCGAACATGTTACTCTCGGTATACTCCAGTGCATAGCCATCGTAGCGCAGACGACCCACGATAGAGAAGTTGTCGCCACGCTCGTTGAGTTTCCATACGTAGTCTGTAGAGATTTGAGTGAGATGACGCTCCAACTCGTATCGGTCCTTGCTGTTGTAGCTGTTGACCTCATACTCTGTAGCACCGTTCAACTTGCGGTAATCGTCATATAGCATATCACCACCGCGTGTTGTCTTCAGCATGCCGGCCTGGAACTCAACTAAAAGCTTGTGATTGTTCTTGTTCAACTCCCATCCTGCGCGGCCAATGTATGATGCGTTGATACTCATACGAGTACCGTCGGCTACCGATTTTGTCTCATCGCCATCTACCGAGATGATCTTTGTCTGGTCGAAATCACTATTACCGCGAATCTCCGAACCAGCACCTCCGATATACCAGCGGCTTGCGCCCTTGCGGTAGTTAAGCAGAACGTCTGCATTCCATGTGCCTATTGTGCTACCTGCGGCATTGAACGAGCCACTGAAACCGTCGGTTGTGAGGCGCTTGGTGATGATGTTGATAATACCTGCATCACCCTCGGTCTTGTAGCGAGCCGAAGGCGTTGTGATGATCTCAATGTCGGCGATATTTGATGCGGGAATCTGCTGAAGCGACAGGGGACTCTCCTTACCGTCGACATATACAAGGAAACCCGAGCTTCCGCGGAATGATACGCCACCATCGGCATCTACGCGAATCGAAGGTGATGTGCGCAGTACGTCGGCTGCTGTACCACCCGATGCAGCGAGTGTAGATGAGCCGCTGATGGTCTGGCGGTCAAGCTTATATATGATCTTGCTCTTCTCGCCCGTAACGACTACCTCCTCAAGGCCAGTCTCGGCCATGGCAAGCGATATGGTTCCCATATCAATGCTCTTGCCGTTGCCAAAAGCAATGGGGTCGCTCATAAAAGGCTGATAACCAACCAGCATAACGGTAAGCACATACTCTCCGTCACGCACGCGGTCGATAGTGAATGCGCCATCTCGCACCCATGCCGAGGCTATGGTGTTATTCTGCGCGTCGGTGATAATCACATCGGCATACTCTATGGCTTTGCCCGTTACGGCATCCACCACACGACCCTTAACTGCGGGTGAGCTTTGAGCAAAAAGCGTTGTGGCACACAGAATAGCCAAAATAGTAAGTGTAAAACTTCTCATATTTATGTTCTTTGTTAGTAAGTATTTCCATATGGAAAGACAATATTGCCGTAAAGGTAGTAAAAAATGCTGATTTGAGGATGTTTTATATGAAAAAAGCCTGTCAATATATAGTGACAGGCCCTGTTAATCTATCATTTTCGTTTTTTCATCTCTTCAATCTCTGCTCGTTTGGGTGCTGCAGGTTGCGCCCCCAGGCGCGTTACGCTTATCGCGGCAGCTATGCTGGCCTCATGTGCCGCCTCAACGAGACTGCGGCCTTCTGCTATGACACTTGCCAGTACGCCGTTGAATGTATCGCCCGCAGCTGTGGTATCTACGGCCTTAACCTTAGTTGCCTCAATACTCGTAAACGTATGGCCGTCGTAGATGAGTGAACCCTGGCTGCCGAGTGTGATAATCACATTGCGTGGCCCCATCTCGTGTATGGCTTTCGCTGCGCGCTGAGCACTCTCCATGTCCGTAACTTCAATGCCCGACAGACTGGTAGCCTCACTGCGGTTAGGCGTTATGAGATAGAGGTTATGCATTAGTGAGGCACTGAGAGGCTCGCTTGGTGCTGGCGCAGGATTCAGAATAACGGGTACGCCTGCCTGGGCTGCCATGTGCGCGGCGTAGCTCACCGTATCGGGATGACACTCCAACTGCATCAGCACGACATCGGCCGAGCGAATCTCATGTGCTGCCGAGTCTATGTCGGTGGGCGAGAGATACATGTTGGCTCCCGATGCCACGACGATGCAGTTCTCGGCATCCTTGTCTATTGTAATTAGTGCGATGCCTGATGGATGCTCTTTATCTACAAATACATAGTCCGTTACGATGCCATCCTGCTTCATCGATTGGCGTACCTGCTCTCCGAACAGGTCATCCCCCGTCTTTGCGACAAATACCACGCGATTGCCATAGCGTGCCGCAGCAACGGCTTGATTGGCCCCCTTGCCTCCGGCGTTCATGAAGAAATCGCCACCCAGAACAGTCTCGCCTCCTGCAGGCAGATGTGATGTCTTGACAACCATGTCGGTATTACTGCTGCCTATGACTACAATGTTTTTCATCTGAAAATCTGTTTTTTGTAAAGATAGCAATTTTTAGGCAAATAAAAAGGCGGACTTGATTTTGTCCGCCTCTATTTAATTGTTTTTTGGTGCTAAATAATGTCGAAGGCTATCTCCATCATATTTGTGAATGATGTCTGACGCTGCTCGGCTGTGCAGGCCTCGCCCGTTACCAATGAGTCAGATACGGTGCAGATGCACAGCGCTTTGTTGCCACTTCGTGCTGCGTTCATATAGAGTGCGGCAGCTTCCATTTCGACACCCATTACGCCCATTTTCTGCCACTCCTTCCATCGCTCCGCATCGTCGCCATAGAATACGTCGCTCGAGAGAATATTGCCAACGCGGTAACGTATTCCCATCTGCTCGGCCTTCTCCACTGCGGCACGTGCCAGAGCAAAATCGGCCGTGGGGGAGAATGTGCCCGGCAGGTTGTACTGCGCTCCGTAGTTGGAGTCGGTGCATGCTCCGATGGCAATCATTACATCGCCGAGCTTAAGGTCGGGGTGGTAAGCTCCGGCCGAGCCTGTGCGGATGATGCTCTTCACACCGTAGAAATTGTATAGCTCATAGGTGTAGATACCAATGGATGGAATACCCATGCCGTGACCCTGAACAGACACACGTTTGCCCTTGTATGTGCCCGTAAAACCCAGCATACCACGCACAGAGTTATACTGCACGGGGTTTTCAAGGAATGTCTCGGCCATAAATTTAGCGCGTAGCGGATCACCGGCCATGATTACCTTCTCAGCAATCTCGCCCTCGATGGCTCCGATGTGGGGTGTGGGAGTGTTAGCCATAAATTGAATTATAAATTATCCTTTTCGATATCCTTGAAGTAACGGTAGGTATTTACCTTGAGTTCGCCTACGGCACCCTCGTCGCATACCATAATGCCCTTGGGGTGCATCTGTAGTGCAGTGATAGTCCATGCATGTGATACCGCACCCTCAACACACTGCTGTACGGCGCGTGCCTTCTTGTGTCCCAGGGCCAGTACCAGTACCTGCTTTGCAGAGCATACAGTGCCTACACCTACGGTGAGGGCCAGCTTAGGAACCTTGTTGATGTCGTTGTCAAAGAAACGCGAATTTACGATGATGGTGTCCTCGGTGAGAGTCTTCACTCGTGTGCGTGAGTTAAGTGATGAGTAGGGTTCGTTGAATGCCAGGTGTCCATCCTCGCCAACGCCACCGATAAAGAGGTCGATACCGCCCGCAGCCTCGATTTTGCGCTCGTAAGCCTCGCACTCGGCTGCAAGATCCTCGGCATTGCCGTTAAGGATGTTTACGTTCTCGGGCTTGATGTCAACGTGTGAGAAGAAGTTGTTCCACATAAATGAGTGGTAGCTCTCGGGGTGCTCCTCAGGAAGTCCAACATATTCGTCCATGTTGAATGTGATAACATTCTGGAACGAAACCTTGCCCTGCTTGCAGAGATTTATCAGCTCTGCATACATGCCAAGGGGTGTAGAGCCTGTGGGGAGTCCCAGCACGAAGGGCTCGCTGCTTGTCTTTGCCTTTGCATTAATCTGATCGGCAACGTAGTTAGCTGCCCAACGACCAGCATC
>JAGBYV010000341.1 GCA_017628595.1 Alistipes sp. | reverse complement strand
ATGTGCCAATGCATACCCGTAGTGCGCTTATCAAAACGCTGCATACGGTACATACCGACGTTTCTTACGCCCGTCTCGGGATCAACGGTATTGACCATCGGAAGCGTAACAAAAGCTCCTCCGTCCGCCTCCCACGAGTGCAGCATAGGCAGACGCTCCAAATCCACATCATCGCCCTTCATTACCACCTCCTGACATGCTCCGCGGCCCTCAACACTCTTCGGAAACCACTTGGCCACATCAGCCAGCAGGGGCAACATACGCATCTTCTCCCACATCGACCCCTTGGGCGAAAGGGCATCCTTGAGCAGGGAGTCTATACGCTCCCCAATCTGCTCCAATCGCTCCACACCCAGCGCCATAGCTATACGGCGCGACGAGCCCATCATATTCGTCAGTACGGGGAAGTCGCCATCGGTATTCTCAAAAAGGAGAGCCTTACCGCCACCCTCACTCTTGGCCATGCGGTCGGTTATTTCGGCTATTTCGAAGCGTGACGATACGGGAGTCTTCACTCTTATGAGCTCCCCCTCACGCTCCAGACGCTGAACAAACTCCTGAAGATTGCGATACATCTTACTTCGATCTTAGAGGCTCGTAGGGAACCTTATATTTATCATCAAGGCGCAGGATTCGATTCTCGTGCATAGCCATATCGGCCAAGAGGGCAAACTGCGTAGCATAGTACGACTCCTCCAACACCTTCTCGGGCTGCTTGCCTGTGATTACTGCGTGGATGAAGGCCTCCAGCAACTCCTTCGAGCCATCGGCCTCAGCACCTACTGAGCTCTCGCCCGAAACCACCTTTACGTTAGGCATAATGGGCATACCCGGAGCCAATGTAGCCGTCTCGGCAGCCCACGATGTACCGGCAAAGACCGAATTGCTCATAATACCGCTCTCGATCTGAGCGATGAGCTGATCCATACCGCTACCCTTGGGTGCAGCCTCGTCGGTGTAGTGCATAGCCGTAACCAGATCGATGGTGCCCTTCGTACCGAGAATCTGCTCACCCATACCGAAGTGCTTATTCGAGATAATTGACTCAAAGGTCATATTCACGCCATTGGGATAGGTGAAGATGGCGCTAACGGTATCATATACATCGCGCTCGTCCTCGTTGGTCCAGTGCACCAGATGACCCGAACCCATAACCTGCTCGGGCAGCATACCCATAGCCCACGAGCCATTCTGCAACTGATGGCACGCCAGCTCAGTCATAAGACCACGCGAATACTCGCTGTACAAACGCCAGTTGATATGGCGCTCCAGCTCGGGCGAGGGCACCTCACGGCGCCAGTTGTTATTTCTGTACCAATAGTTTCTCACGCCCACGACATCGCCAATCACACCCTCGTGAATCATCTGCATAGCCTTGATGTACTTGGGGTCGAACAGGCGCTGCTGACCAATCAGAAGCACACCGCCCACCTCCTTGCGGCAGTTATACACATCCAGAGCCTCATCGAGGGTAAATGCCATCGACTTCTCACAGAACACACGCTTGCCGGCACGCAGTGCATCGATTGTCATACGTGCGTGCAGATACAACGGAGTGGTGATAATCACACCCTGTACGTTGCGATCCTCCAGCAGACGGCGGTAGTCGTCGTAGAGCTTGGCCTGGGGATAATACTGCGCTGCATCCTCCAGATGGGGACGATAGTTATCACACAGCGCCACCACATCGACATTGGGCATCTGCAACAGATGCTGAACGTGGAACAGGCCTCGCGAACCCGTGCCAATGATACCTATGCGGGCACGCTCGCCGCTGACCTCCTTCTGCGCCTTCTCAGTGCAAGACTCCAGCCAGGGGAAGAGCGACAACGCCACACCGGCAAAACCCATACGTGAGCAATCGGACAAAAACTCTTTTCTGTTCATTTTATATCGTATTTTATTATTTTCCTATCTCTCTGCGCTCCACGCCACCACCCGCACGGCAATAGATCTCCGTGGCTGAGTATCCTTCATAGTGGCTCATAATGGCTGAGCGCTGCGCCCTGGGGGCTGCATAGAGTGCCGTCGAAAGCACCTCTGTAATCAGCGCCGAGCGACCCTCCACCAAAATCAGTTCCTCGGCAGCCACCGTACCTCCCGTTGCGGGGTTCACAATATGGTAACGACCATCCGTCGAGCGACCCGACACCGACATGGCACTATCCTTCAGATGCACCTCGTGAGCCAACTGACCACGCTGCACAGTGTGCTCAACGCCTACGGACCACCACTCTCCATAGGGGTGATGACCCAATGCCGCAACCGAGCTATTACCAAAATTCATCAACGCCGTGGCTACGCCCTCCTGCAGGGCCATCTGGCGAATCTTCTCCAGCGCATAGCCCTTGGCAAAGCCTCCCATATCGAGGCGTACACCCTCGCGGGCAAAGCGCACGGTGTGGCGCAGAGGATCGAGCACGTAGCTCACCTGACCCTGCAGTGCCGTATCGGTAGCCACATCGAATGCCCCACACGTCGTGCGGCGAAAAGCCTCACACAGCTCCAGCGCCATGAACATGTCGTCATCGACCTCAACGGCCTCGCGCGCGGCACGAAGATTAATGGCCGCAAGCGGGCTGCGCTCATCGTGGCAGTTGAAGCGGCGCTCCATTATCTTCATCTCATGCTCAATACGCTCAACAAGGCTACGCCCCACACTCTCCTTTAGGCCCGTAAGCAGAATCTCTATACGGGTGTGCATAGCCCGAAAGGCTCCGCACGAGATGGGGTGCAACGGATTCTTGTCGCTATATCGAAACTCCAGCGCCACGACTTCTCTATTTACTTCTTACCAAGCAGATGGGTAAACAGATACCACGCCAGACGCACCACCAGCACCAGACCATAGAGCAGCAGCGAGGTTACAACGACGTAGCCGACCTGCGTAAAGATCTCGTACCAGGGAGTCTGGAACTTGATAATAGAGATCACATTAACAATGTTGGCCACCACGAGGCATGCGAGCCAAATAAAAAACTCTCGCTTCTGCGCAGCCTTTGTAAATACAATATCTTTCATAATAGGAAGATTTACAATTCACGAATCTTCAGGTTGCGGTAATGCACCTCATCATTGTGATCCTGCAACAGGATATGACCACCATCGCCACCGGCAAAGTTCTTTACCTTGGCAAACTTGCTGTGCGAAACGATCGTATCCCACATATCGTTATTCTTCTCATACTCGAGAATCTTCACACCATTGAGCCAATGCTCAACGTGATTGCCAAGAACCACAATGCGGGCGGTATTCCAATCGCGCTTTGACGCAAGAGCCCAGCCATCGGCAGGAATCAGATCGTAGAGCGAACCCAAACGGCGATTGCCATTGAAGCCCATCTTGGCATCGGGATGATTCTCGTCGTCAAGAATCTGGAACTCGCAACCTACGCTGCCATTCTCACCGATGAAATATTTAATACCGCTATTGGCACCCTCGGTAATCTTGAAATCGATAGAGAGTTCAAAGTCGTGATAGCGCTTCTCGGTGATGATGTCGCCAGCACCCGAACGAGCCATAATTATCAACTCGCCATCGACAGCCTTCCAGCCTTTGTTCATATCGCCCTTCTCCGAGTTGCTCTTCCAACCTGTGAGGTCCTCTCCATTCCACAGCAGCTGCCAGCCGGCCTTGCGCTCCTT
>JAGBYV010000340.1 GCA_017628595.1 Alistipes sp. | reverse complement strand
TTATATACCCAGCCGTTGCGTACATGCCAGCTCTCGTGCTTGGCAGCGTATGCCGAGGGCACGTGATAGTGCTCTACGATCATCTGATTGGGCAGAAGGTAAATCTCGTGACCGAAGTATTTATACTCAGGATTATTGATCCAGAACACGCCACCCATACCCACGTGCTCGAAGTCTCCCAGGCCGAAGTCATTAACCCAGAAATTCTCCTCAAGAAATGGAGTGAAGGGTATGCCATAGTGCTCGAACATATCTAAAAATGCCTTTTTGGCTACATCCTCGTTGAACTTGCCGTCGGTGTAGTAGTCGGCGTTGGTGTACTTTTTGGTGTAGGGTTTCTGTGTCATATCAATAGTTTTTTTGGTTCTACCAAAATTAGTGTTAATTTTCCACATCTGCAACCTGCTGTGAGGGAAAAAGGTTGGAGGTGAATAAAAAAATAATCTATCGGCTTAAGGAACCGAATATTTTTTTATCTTTGTAATATGACATATTGTCCGCCATGGCGGGCGTAATCATACCGAGGCAATTATGGCAGAAAAAGATAGATTGATAGTCGTTACCAACGACGATGGTTTCGAGGCTCCGGGCTTTGCCGCCGCCATTGAGGTGGCGTGTGAGTTTGGTCGTGTGGTGGCGGTAGCTCCTGCTACGCCGCAGAGTGGTCGCTCGCAGGCCATTACGATCTACGATCCGCTCTTCCTGCGTGAGCGTCACCGCGAAGAGGGACTTGAGATATACTCCTTATCGGGCACACCGGTCGATTGCATAAAGTTTGTATTCGACCATCTGCTTGCCGACCAGAAGGTCGATCTTGTTGTCTCGGGCATAAATCATGGCTCCAACTCTGCCATCAATGTTCTCTACTCGGGTACGATGGGAGCCGCCATCGAAGGCAGTTTCTATGGTTGTCCGTCGGTGGGTCTCTCCTTGTTGGATCACTCGCGCGATGCCGACTTCACTGATGCCAAGTGCTACGGTCGCCAGATCATTGCATCGATTCTTAAGAGCCAGGAGCAGCCCCGACCTTTGTGCCTGAATGTCAATGTGCCCGTTGTGCCCAATATCAAGGGTATTCGTGTATGCCGTCAGTGTCGTGGCATCTGGCGCGAGGATTTCTTCCCGCACGTGGATCCCAATGGTCGCAACTACTACTGGCTTACGGGCAATTACACCAACTATGAACCCGAGGCCGAAGATACCGACGAGTGGGCTCTGAGCAATGGATATGTCGCGGTTGTTCCCGTCCAGATCGATCTCACTTCGTATAGCGATCTGGCCTATTTGAATAAAGTTTTAAAGTAAGCGATTTAGCGTGTCGCAGAAAGGAGGTAGAATATGACAATCAGATTCCTGCTCTACGTGGCAATCATCGTGCAGTTCATTGCCATGTATTATGCCGTACGTCTGGTGCGTGCTACGAAGTATAATTCGATATGGATTCTCTTCATCATCGGCTTTGTGGTGCTGGTCGCACAGCGCCTGTTGCAGTTGTGGGGTAGCTATGGCCATCCGGTGCCTATGCTTACGTCGGTGTGGTTCGACATCATAGTCTCTATATGCGTCTCTGCCGGCATTGTGATGCTTGATCGCCTTATCGACTATATCGACCGCCTGAACCGCCATCGTCAGCTCATCGACAAGCGCATCCTGACGGCCGTATTGCGCACCGAGGAGAAGAGTCGCGCAACCTTCTCGAAGGAGTTGCACGACGGACTTGGTCCCCTGCTCTCATCGGCCAAGATATCGCTCTCGGCACTCTCGCACACGGAGATGGACTCGGAGCGTAAGGAGATCTTCGACAACACGCTCTATGTGGTAGAGGAAGCTCTGCGTTCGCTGCGCGAGATCTCGAACAACCTGTCGCCCCATGTGCTCTCGGACTTCGGTCTGGCGCGTGGCATCCGCAACTTTATCGACCGCTCGCAGGCTCTGCACAATGTGAAACTGTCGTTTGCCACGAATCTGCGTGGCGAGCGTTACAATACCGACATCGAGGTTATCATGTATCGTGTGGCGTGTGAGCTTGTCACCAACTCGCTCAAGCACTCGGGGTGCAGCGAGATTCGCCTTACGCTCTCGGCTACGGGCGATCTGCTGGAGATGCAGTACAGCGACAATGGCCGCGGCTTCAATCCGCAGGCGATGATGGATTGTGGTATGGGCCTCTCGAATATAAATTCACGCATCAACTCTCTCAATGGCGAGTTCGACATCCGCTCGGCCAAGGGCAAGGGTATGACCGCCACCGTTAAGGTCAATGTGCGTGGCGCCTCACGTCTTGAGACCCCGCCACCTGCAATCGATAAACCACGTCCACGAAGAAAGGAGCGTAAGAGATGATCCGCGTAGCCCTGGTTGACGACCATACACTGTTTCGCAATGGCCTGAAGATGCTGCTCTCCACACACGCCCAGGTGGAGGTCGTTCTTGAGGCTGGCAGCGGCGAGGAGTTCCTCGCCGAGGTGGAGCGTGTGCAGCCCGATGTGGTATTTATGGATTATGCCATGCCGGGGATGAGTGGCGCGCAGACCACGGAGCTGGCTCTGCAACTATGTCCCGAGATGAAGATCATCTCGCTGACGATGTTTGCCGACAACGCCTACTACTCGCAGATGGTTGCCTCGGGTGCAAAGGGATTTTTGCTCAAGGATTCGGAGTTTGACGAGGTCGTGGCGGCGGTGGAGATCGTGGCTACGGGTGGTAGTTACTTCAACGAGTCGCTCTTGCAGTCGCTCTCGCAGTCCCTGCGTTCGACCGGTCACGGTGCTGCCGACAGCATTGCAGAGGCTGATCGTCTGTCGGAGCGAGAAATAGAAATTCTGGTAGGCATCTGCCGAGGCGAATCGACACAGGAGATCGCCGACAGATTGTATATATCGAAGCGTACGGTGGATAAGCATCGTGCCAATATATTGGAAAAGAGTGGGTGCAAGAATACTGCAAGTCTTGTGGTATATGCCATCCGACATGGTCTTGTAGAGGTCTAACGAT
>JAGBYV010000339.1 GCA_017628595.1 Alistipes sp. | reverse complement strand
GATCGTATGTGCCCGCGCGTAAGGCTTCGATCGGTCTGGTGGATAAGATCTTTACCCGTGTGGGTGCGTCGGATAATATCTCGCAGGGCGAATCGACCTTTATGGTGGAGATGCTGGAGTCGGCAAGTATCCTTAACAATGTGTCGGACCGCAGCCTGATACTCCTCGATGAGATTGGCCGCGGAACAAGCACCTACGATGGTATCTCCATTGCATGGGCTATGGTGGAGTATATCCACAACCACCCCTCGGCTCGTGCCAAGACCTTGTTTGCTACGCACTACCACGAGCTCAACGAGATGGAGCAGTTGTTCGAGCGAGTGAAGAACTATCACGTCTCGGTGCGTGAGGTGGACAACACGATTGTTTTCCTGCGTAAGCTGCAGCGAGGCGGCACGGAGCACTCGTTCGGTATTCACGTGGCGCGTATGGCAGGTATGCCGGCATCCATTGTTAAGCGCGCCGAAGAGATTCTTGCAAACCTTGAAACCGTATATGGCGAGCAGGATGTGGCTGCGGGTACGGCAGTGCGTCAGCGCAAGCGCCGTCAGCCCACGGCAAAGCAGGTGGCCGAAGTGGCCGAGCGGGGTAGTATGCAGCTTGCGATGTTCCAGTTGGATGATCCCGTGCTGGTGCAGATACGCGACCAGATCAAGGGGCTTGATATAAATTCGCTGACACCCCTTGAGGCACTCAACAAACTCAACGAAATCAAGAAGATTACAGGATTATAACAGAAAAGCAGACTCGCGTGGGTCTGCTTTTGTTTTGTCGTAGGTGTGATTGGTGTAATAAGTGTAATTCCTTTTCCTATTGCACCTACAACACCTATTTCACTTATAGCACCTATTCTATCTCTCAAAAAAAACGCCCTCCCTTGATGGGAGAGCGTTTTTTATTATGCGTCGATATTTGCGTAGTGGGCATTCTTCTCGATGAACTCGCGGCGGGGTGGCACGTCGTCACCCATCAGCATTGAGAAGATGCGGTCGGCCTCGGCAGCGTTCTCGATGTTCACCTGACGCAGGATGCGGGTCTCGGGGTTCATCGTGGTGTCCCACAGCTGCTGTGCGTTCATCTCACCCAAACCTTTGTATCGCTGGATGTGAACACCCTTCGTGCCCATCTGCTCGATGATGGCATCGCGCTCGGCATCGGTCCAGCAGTAACGCTCGTTGTTACCCTTCTTCACCAGATACAAGGGCGGGGTGGCGATATATACGTGGCCATTCTCGATGAGCTCCTTCATCTTGCGGAAGAAGAATGTAAGCATAAGCGTTGCGATGTGCGCACCATCGACGTCGGCATCGGTCATGATGATGATCTTGTCGTAGCGTAACTTCTCCAGGTTCAGAGCCTTGCTATCCTCCTCGGTGCCGATCGACACGCCCAGGGCGATAAACATATTCTTGATCTCCTCGTTCTCCCACATACGGTGCTCCTGAGCCTTCTCGATGTTCAGGATCTTACCTCTAAGAGGCATGATAGCCTGGAAGTTACGGTCGCGGCCCTGCTTGGCTGTACCACCTGCCGAGTCTCCCTCGACAAAGAAGATCTCCGCAATCGAGCGGTCGCGGCTTGAGCAGTCGGCCAGCTTACCCGGAAGACCAGCACCCGAGAGTACGGTCTTGCGCTGTACGGCGGCGCGGGCATTGTGAGCCGCGTGGCGTGCCGTTGCAGCCAGGATAACCTTCTGCACGATAGCCTTGGCATCGCGGGGGTGCTCCTCAAGATAGAGTGCCAAAGCCGATGCTACGGCGCCATTCACGGCAGCTGCGATCTCGCTGTTACCCAGCTTGGTCTTGGTCTGACCCTCAAACTGGGGCTCGGCAACCTTTACCGATACTACGGCTGTGAGTCCCTCGCGGAAGTCCTCGCCATTGATCTCGAACTTGAGCTTTGAGAGCATACCCGACTCCTCGGCATACTTCTTGAGCGTACGCGTGAGCGCCGTGCGGAAGCCGGTGAGGTGGGTACCACCCTCGATGGTGTTGATATTATTAACGTATGAGTGTACGTTCTCCGAGAATGAGCTATTGTACTGCATAGCCACCTCGACGGGAACGCCATTGTTCTCGGTGTCGATGTAGATAACCTCCTCTGTGAGAGGCTCGCCACGTGTAGCGTCGAGGTACTTGACGAACTCCTGCAAGCCATCCTGTGAGTAGAACTGCTCGCGCAAGGGGTTGCCCTCCTCGTCCTGCTGGCGAAGATCTGTCAGCGAGAGGTGAATACCCTTGTTCAGGAATGAGAGCTCACGCAGACGGTTTGCCAGCGTGTCGTACTTGTACTCGGTGGTGAGAGTAAAGATATCCTTATCGGGCAGGAACGTAATGGTTGTACCACGATCCTCCGTATCGCCCATAATCTCGAGCTTCGATGTGGGTACACCCTTGCAGTATGTCTGACGATAGATCTTGCCACCGCGGTGAATCTCGGCTATCAAAAGTGTAGAGAGTGCATTCACACACGATACACCCACACCGTGCAGACCTCCCGACACCTTGTAGCTACCCTTGTCGAACTTACCACCGGCGTGCAGCACGGTGAGTACAACCTCCAGAGCCGACTTACCCTCCTTTTCGTGGTAGTCGGTGGGGATGCCTCGGCCGTTATCGCGAACGCTGATAGAGTTGTCCTTGTTGATCGTAACATCGATGTGGGTACAGTAGCCGGCCAGAGCCTCGTCGATAGAGTTGTCCACAACCTCATATACAAGGTGGTGCAGACCCTTCTCGCCGATGTCGCCGATGTACATTGCAGGGCGCTTGCGCACTGCCTCCAAACCCTCCAGCACCTGGATATTCGACGCCGAATACTCCTCTTCGTGCTTTATAATTTCCTGTTCGGTACTCATTATTTTCGTTTAAATTCTATTCCAATTCTTAAAACGTACAAAAATAGGCTTTTTTTGTGATTTTTCCAAATATCGAATCATAGATTCGTGCGCTTAACTCGAAAAAGTTTCGTCGAGGTCGATTTCCTGGATTCTGCCCTTGGCAAACATGATTGTGCGAGCGGGGTATTGCTCGATGAGTGCCGTGTTGTGGGTGGTCATCACGATGGCTGTGCCACGCGAGCGGATCTCCTCGAAAAGCTTCATGATGCCATCGGCCGTCACGGGGTCGAGATTGCCCGTAGGCTCATCGGCCAATAGCAGTCGCGGAGCATTGAGCAGTGCGCGTGCAATGACCAGACGCTGCTGCTCGCCACCCGAGAGCTCGTGCGGCATCTTGTAGGCCTTTGTCTGAAGACCTGCCACCGTCAGCACCTCGTCTATTCGTCGGCGGATGTCGGCATCCTTGTCCCAGCCTGTGGCACGCATCACGTCGTAGAGATTATAGAAGACGTTGCGGTCGTCGAGCAGCTGGTAATCCTGAAATACGATACCCATCTTGCGACGCAGGTAGGGCAGATCCTTCTGCTTCAAGTGTCGCAGATCCATACCGACAACTCGCCCCTCACCCTCAAGGAGTTGCACCTCGGCATATAAAGTTTTGAGTAATGTGCTTTTTCCGCTTCCCACACGACCGATGAAGTAGACCATCTCGCCCTCATCGACCCTGAGGTTTACATCTGTCAACACCAGTTCATCCTCCTTTTTGGGGTGCTTGGCGTTGCCGTCGGTATGGTAAATTGATACATTACGCAGCTCTATCACACACTTGTTTTTATCCATATTCAGCACGTTTTCAATTCCTACAAATATACGATTTTTTCACTAAATTATCAATATTTATTGACGATTATTCGCCTTAATTTAGTTAAGCGACTGAACTTTTG
>JAGBYV010000338.1 GCA_017628595.1 Alistipes sp. | reverse complement strand
GTATGGCTCGACCGCAAGCATCGCGGCGGCAAGACGGTGACGCTGGTGAAGGATGTTGTGGGTTCGGATGCCGACCTGCAGGAGCTGGGACGCATGCTCAAGAGCAAATGCGGCGTAGGAGGCTCGGCAAAGGATGGAGAGATAATCATCCAGGGCGATCACCGCGACCGCGTGGTCGATCTGCTCACAAAGGCGGGTTACCGCTGCAAGAAGGCTGGAGGTTAATTATTTTATCGTGAAAATAAGAGCAACCATACGGAAGATTGCTTTCACGCTGGCGGCTACGCTGGTGGGAACAGTGGCCAGCGCCCAATACTACAGTTGGGGTGCCGACCCCGCACGCTTCCGCTGGATGCAGTCAAAGAGCGAGAACGCAAACGTCATATATCCGCGACACGCATCTCAGATAGGCAACTCCACTCTCTACCTGACCGAGCGCATGCGGCCCTACATCGACTACGGCTTTACACTGCCGCCGCTCGACATACCCTTTGTCGTGCATCCCGAGAATATGAACTCGAACGGATTGGTGATGTGGCTGCCCAAGCGTGTGGAGTTCCTCTCCACGCCCGCCATCGACTCCTACTCGATGCCATGGATCAAGCAGCTCGTGGCGCACGAGTACCGCCACGCGGCGCAGTACAACAACCTCAACGTGGGCGTGGTGAAGTTCCTCAGTTATCTGATCGGCCAGCAGAGCTCCACCATAGGACTGATCTTCATGCCACTATGGATGATGGAGGGCGATGCCACGATGAGCGAGACGCAGGCCTCATCGTTCGGCCGTGGCAAGCAACCTCGCTTCACACTGGAGTTTCGTGCCATGGGCAACATAGCCGACCGCTTCCGCAACACCGACAAAATCTTCTGCGGCTCCTATCGCGATTATATCCCCGACCACTATCAGCTGGGCTACCAGATGGTGGCGCATGGCAACGAACGTGCCGGTCGCATCATGGCCAACGACATGGCTGCGCTGGGTCCACGCCGTCCGTGGATGATTGTGTCGGAGAACTGGCGCATGAAGCACCTCTTCGGATTTTCTACTCGCGAACTCTTCAGGGATACATTCTCCTATCTGGCTGATTTCTGGGCATCAATACCCACACCCGACGACAGCAGCACACGACTCAATGCACCACGCATGGAGAGCTACACCACATATGCCCACCCTATCGAGGTGGAGGACAAGATCGTAATGTTCAAGACCGATCTTGACAAGCCCACGCGGCTGGTTGCGCTGAATCCCGAGACGGGTGAGGAGCAGAGGCTCGCATACACGGGGGTGGTGGCTACACGTCCGGCATACGACAAGGTGAACAACCGCATATGGTGGAGCGAATATCGCCGCAGCACGATGTTCAAGCAGAAGGTGACCTCAACGCTGCACTATCTCGACCTTGGCAGCAAACGTCCCCGCACACGCCTCATGGGAGGGCGCAATGCTCTCTACCCCACGCCCGACGATGAGGGCGGACTGGCATGGGTGGAGTACTCGGGTGATGGAATATATACACTGCGACATGAACGTTGCGACGGCACCCTGCGCTCGCACTCTCTGCCCTTTGGACAGGAGGTGCACTCGCTGGCGTGGGATAACCTATCGCGCCAGCACTACTGCATAATCACTGGCGACGAGGGTATGTGGATAGCACGTCTGGGCGAGGATGGCACAATGGAGCAGGTAACACAACCGGCATACATTACCATCAGCAACCTGCGTGCCCGCGATGGAAAATTATACTTCGGCTCGATTGAGTCGGGACGTGACGAGGTGCACTGTCTGGATCTGGCTTCGGGCAAGCAGTATCAGATCTCGGCCTCTACTTATGGTTCGTTCGATCCAGCTCCCACCGAGGACGGACGGGTGCTGATGACTACCTACGACTCGATGGGCTACCACCCGTCGGTGCAGCCTCTTGAAAAGGTCATTCGCGAGGTGGAGTACTCGCGTCTGCCACAGGATGTGGTCAATCCAAAACGCGAGCAGTGGGGAACGATAAATCTGGATACGGTGAGCCTAATCCCCTCGGATTCAACACTAAGCAAAATAGAAAAGAAGCAACGCCGCTACCGCAAGGGATTGCACTTCTTCAACTTCCATAGCTGGGCACCGCTCTCATACAATCCATTCGCCATCAGCGAGGATGGAGCCATAAACATGAACTTCGGTGCAACGGTGATGACACAGAATCTGCTCTCGTCGATGCAGGGATTCCTTAGCTACGGCTACTCGCATCGCACGAGCCACCAGATGAAAGCCGCATTCAGATATTATGGTCTGGGACCCACCATCAGCCTTACGGCAACGTATGGCGGCAGCCAGAACATATATCCGATCTATGTCTACAACCCCCAGACGCACAAGATTGAGTTCCCCGAGACCCCCTCGCGTGGAAAATTCTACGCCATAGGCCTTGATGTGCAGTTCCCGCTCATGTTCCAGCGTGGCTACCACACACGTTATCTGGTTGCTGATATTGGATGGGAGTACTCGAACGGTCTGGCGGCCAATACGGGCAAGCTGTCGTTCGACGACGGTGGCATAAGCAACGTGGCAACCATCGGCTACCAGAAGGGTATTCACCTGAGTTCGTTCTCGCTCGGATTCCAGGATTTTGTCCGCACGGCACATCGTGACTTCGCTCCGCCATGGGGCATCGTGGCAACGGCCACATACGCCATGAACCCCGCCAACGGTAGCTTCAGTGACCTGCTCTCGCTCTATGCCAAGGCCTACACACCCGGCTTTGCCCGCCATAACAGTTTCACGCTGGCGATGGCTTATCAGACCTCGATAGGCGGATTCCAGAGCCAGGATGCCTTCTCGGCACTGACCTTCAAGTCGGCAAAGCTACTGCCCCGAGGCTTCGACACCTCGCAGGTGGAGAACCGTAACCTCTTCTCGCTCTCGGCAAACTATCAGCTGCCCATATGCTACCCCGACGGTGGATGGCGCGGCATCATATACTTCAAGCGCATACGTCTTAACGCAGGCTTCGACATAGCCCGCTACGACCGCTCGCAGTTTATGACCGATGGTTCACTGCGACACACGCCGCACTACATCAACTCGTGGGGAGGAGATCTGATTCTCGACGTGAATCTGCTAAGTCAGCCCGCAGCGGCGACTACGGCACTCAAGCTCTCGTTCTATCAACCCAGCGAGGGAGGATTCTATTTTGCAGCAGGTATGGAGTTGCCGTTTTAGAATATGAAAATAAATTCATATCTTTGTACGTTTTACAAACGTAAAATCAGAGAAGATGGATATAAAGAGTTTTTTCAAGGATAGCAACAAGGTCGTACGCCTGATGTGGCTGGTGGTGATGGTTCCCGTGGCAATGGGATTTCTGATGCTTACACTGGCAGCGCTGGGCGCCTTCGGCCGTATGCCCTCATTCGAGGAGCTGGAGAACCCGAAGAGTAACCTGGCAACCGAGATCTATGGTGACGACGGACACGTTATCGGCACATTCTTCGTGCAGAACCGTTCGTACGTTCAGTATGAGGAGCTCTTCCCTCAGGACTCAACTCGCCACCTCATGCTCGACGGGCATCGTGTACCTCCCGTTGTAGCGGCGCTTATCTCTACGGAGGATGTACGCTTCCGCAACCACTCGGGAATCGATATCCCCTCGCTCTTCCGCGTGATGATCCGCACCATAGCCATGCGCGACCAGTCGCAGGGCGGTGGATCTACAATCACACAGCAGGTGGCGAAAAACCTCTTCCCTCGTGACACCGTTCGCAACCGTGGCAAGGTGGGCCGCACGTGGAAACTCGTACAGTCGAAGTTCAAGGAGTGGATCACAGCCCTCAAGCTCGAGCACAACTATACCAAGGAGGAGATCGCAGCAATGTATCTGAATACCGTAGAGTACGGATCCAATGCTTTTGGTATCAAGTCGGCAGCCAGCACCTTCTTTGGCAAGGCTCCCGATGAGCTGAATATTCAGGAGGCCGCCGTGCTGGTGGGCGTAGTGAATGCCCCCACGCGCTACTCGCCCGTGCGCAATCCCGAAAATGCATTGGCACGACGCAACCTGGTAATCAACCGTATGCGTGTATCGGGCGCTATATCGCGTGAGGTGTGCGACTCACTCACAGCACTGCCCATCACGCTGAACTATCGCCCCATATCGCACAACGATGGCGAGGCGACCTACTTCCGCGAGATGTTGCGTCAGGTGATGAATGCCGAGCGACCTACACGTCGTCAGTTCCTCACCGACTGGGACTATGAGCAGGCCGTAAAGGAGTATGACGAGAACCCCATCTACGGCTGGTGCAAAAAGAACAAAAAGGCTGACGGCACGGAGTACAACATCTACCGTGACGGTCTGCGCATATACACAACCATCAACCCCACTATGCAGCGCTACGCCGAGGAGGCCGTGCAGAAGCAGATGGAGACGGTAATCCAACCCCGTATGGATGCGCAGGTTAGACAGACAGGCGTTCTGTTCCAGGATATGGAGAAGGAGGAGATCGAGGCACTCATCAAGCGAGCTAT
>JAGBYV010000337.1 GCA_017628595.1 Alistipes sp. | reverse complement strand
CATGGGACATGCCAAGGCTATTGCCGGCATCGACGCCGAGCGACAGGTATGGGCATTGAAGCGCTGTCTGAAGAAGGCTTTGTCGGTACGTCAGGCTGAGGAGCTGGCTCGCAAACTGTCAGAGCAGAGCACAACAGAGCCCGCATTGGAGGAGGAGTATCCCGAGTCATACTCTCGTCTGGTGGAGCAGTTGGAGCCCTACTTCTCAGAGAACATCAGCATCAAGCGTGGCAAGAATGGCGGTGGCAAGATCGTCATCGACTTCCAGTCGGATGCAGATATTGAGACCTTCATCGAGCGTCTTCGCCACAGACAACTCTTGAACCTGATTAATTAGGCATGAACACTACACCACGCTATCGACTCTTCAAACACAACTCGACATCCATCAGCACGATGTCGGGCGGATGGCTACGCGTGGTTGTGATGGCCGTATTTCTCACTTTGTGCATCAATACCGATGCCTCAGCACAAGCACTGCGTCGCGGCAAGACACAGCAGGTTGAGGGTGGTATGCTGATACAACGCCTTGATTCTCTGGAGCAGGCACGTGCCGATTCGATTGCAAATGTACCCGACGAACTCAAGCGCCTAAGCGAAAAACAGGTCAAGCAGTTCGCCGACTCTGTAGCTCGTGAGGCACGCCGCAAGGCCCGCGCCAAGGAGCTGGGACGTTTGGACGAGAACGGCAACATCATCCCACGCGAAAAATGGTTTGGCGACTCACTTTCGCTCTCGCGAATGACCATTGCATCGGCCATTCTGCCTGGATACGGACAGATATACAACAAGCAATACTGGAAACTGCCGATACTCTACGGTACGTTAGGTACATCCATCGGACTTGCAGCCCATTTTGGCAGCCGCCACAAGCCACTTAAGCGCGACTTGGAGCTAATGTTCGAGAATGGAATGTCGCGCACCGAGGAGATGAACCTTCTGCAACGAGAGAAGATACGCGAGAACACCAAGAAGCAGATTTTCATGGGTACTGCTCTCGTATCGTACATCTACTTCCTGGGTGATGCGGCGATGAACTACGCCACAAACGACGTGTCGGATGTGAAGAAGGCCACTACCCTGTCATTAATCTTCCCCGGCGCCGGACAGGCCTTCAACAAGAGCTACTGGAAGGTGCCAATCGTGCTGGGAGGTATGGCATCGATGATCTACGTCATCGACTGGAATAATCGAGGATTCAACCGTTTCAAGACGGCCTACGCCCTGCGTGCCGACTTCGACGAGCACCCCGAGAACTACCCCGGCGGAGTATCCAAGGATGAGTTCCAGGGTCGCTACTCGGCTACATTCCTCAAGAACCTGCGCGACTCGTACCGTCGTAACCGCGACCTGAGTATCCTGCTCACAGCGGGAGTATATATCTTCCAGGCCGTGGATGCGCATGTGGATGCCCACCTGAAGGATTTTGACATTTCGGACGATCTTACGGTCGATCTTGACCCTATGTTCGATTATCAATACACACAGATAGACAAGGCCAATCCCGTATTTGGCGTCAACCTAAACCTCAAATTCTAACATGATCAAAGTAGTTGTAAAAATAGTACTTTTCGCTGCCATATGCCTGGGCGGCATTCTGCCTGCCAATGCCCAACTCGTCAAACGTCGCAAGCTCTCGGTAAAGGAGCAGCTATCGCTTGAGCGTCAGCGCACCGATTCGCTGTCTGCACTCATCGAGGAGTATCGCATCCGCGAGGGCGAATTGCAGGAGGCGCTTCAGAAGAAGCAGGAGGCCGAGAAGTATCAACCCAAGCCTCTCTTTACCGTCAACTACACACCCGAGCATGCCGATTCGCTGGCCGAGCAGCTGAAGGTGGAGCAGGTAAACAAGGCCTTTCAGAACTTCTTTGAGGAGTATGTGTGCGAACCTCAGACACTTGTTTCGGACACTGCACTGGACTCGCTCTATACATCGCGTCTGAACAAGCTTGTTTCACCTATACATCTGCCCTACAACGAGTTGGTGCGCTCATATATCAAGCGTTACACCGACAGTTCGGGGCTTATGAAGCGCGTGCTTTCGCTGGCTCAGTACTACTTCCCGATGATCGAGCAGGAGTTGCTCAACGCCGGTCTGCCCGTTGAGTTGCGCACTATGGCCATCATCGAGTCGGCACTGCAGGCTACCGCCGTATCGCGTGTGGGCGCAAGTGGTCTGTGGCAGTTTATGCCCGTCACAGCGCGTGCATATGGTCTGGAGGTAAACTCTATGGTGGATGAGCGTTTTGACCCCGCCAAATCGACCGTAGCGGCATGCAAGTACATGAGAGACCTGTACAACATGTACGACGACTGGAGCCTCGCCATCGCAGCCTATAATTGCGGTCCGGGCAATGTGAATAAGGCTCTGGCACGCACGGGAGGAAACCCCAAATCGTTCTGGGATGTATATTGGCATCTGCCCCGCGAGACTCGAGGCTATGTACCCGCCTTCATCGCAGCATCGTATGCCTATGCATATCACGAGGCACACAACATAACCTACTCGGAGCCCCCGATGCCTATCGCCGTGGATACCATTCAGGTTACACGTCTGCTCCATTTGGAGCAGGTGTCATCGACCATCGATGTTACGACCGATGCGCTTAAGTTGCTCAATCCACAGTATAAACTCGACGTAATCCCTGCCACCAACAAGCAATACACGCTGGTGCTGCCCACGAATCGCATCACTGAGTATATATCACATCAGGACTCTATCTTTGCCAAGGATTCGACCTATCTGAAGGAGTATCTGAATCCCACAGCCGTGCAGAAGAAGATAGCCGAGACCACGACCACATACCGCGTCAAGAAGGGCGATACGCTGGGTGCCATTGCACGCCGCTATGGCGTGACGACCAAGCAGCTCATGACGTGGAACAACCTCAAGAGCGCTAACCGTCTGAGCATTGGCCAGCGCCTGCAGATTCGAAAGCGATAGAAGATGATCTACAACGACAGCGATACCATTGTTGCGGCAGCCACTCCTACGGGTGGGGCCATATGTATTGTGCGCCTCAGCGGAGAGCAGGCCATCGCAATATGCGACAAGGTGTTTCGCGGACGTCGGCAGTTGCAGGATGCACGCCCGGCATCGGCTCTGTATGGCAGAATCGTAGATGGAGAGGAGGTTGTCGATGATGTCATCCTCACCCTCTTCCGCGCCCCACACTCCTATACGGGCGAGGACTCGGTCGAGATCTCCACTCATGGCTCACGCTATGTCGTTGAGCGCGTAATATCACTTCTTCTAAGACATGGAGCACGCCTTGCCGAGGCTGGAGAGTTTACACGTCGTGCCTTTCTCGCGGGACGTATGGACCTGGCACAGGCCGAGGCCGTGGCCGACCTCATAGCAGCCGATTCGCACGCATCGCATGCCATAGCATCAACGCAGATGCGTGGAGCATACTCTGTAGAGTTGCAATCGCTAAGAGACAAATTACTCAACATAACATCCCTGCTCGAACTGGAACTCGACTTCTCGGAGGAGGACGTAGAGTTTGCCGACCGCACACAACTGCTTGAGCTGCTCGAGCAGACGCTTGCGAAGGTGGAGCATCTTGCACAATCGTTCTCGCTGGGTAACGCTCTGAAGGAGGGTGTGCAGGTGGCAATTGTCGGACGTCCAAACGTTGGCAAGAGCACGCTGCTCAATCGCTTGGCTGGCGAAGATCGTGCGATGGTGTCGGATGTAGCCGGCACAACACGCGACACAGTAGAGGTGACGGTTAACATAGGCGGCGTGATATACCGCCTGATCGACACCGCAGGTCTGCACTCAACGGCCGACAGACTGGAGCAGATGGGCATTGAGCGCACTACTGAGGCGCTCCGCAAGGCACGCATAATCCTTTGGCTAACTGACGACGAGCATTCACTCATGGATGACGATCTGATTGGTTACGCGCCATCCTCAACGCAGCAGACATATCGTATCATAACAAAGATAGACCTTGCGAAATCCGCGGCAAGCGAGATGAGCGCATCGCCCTACCCCACCATCCGCCTGTCAGCTCGCACGGGCGAGGGTGTAGATACCCTGATTAAGGCTCTTCAGGCAACGGCCGATGCAACGGGAGCATACAACGGCGAGGTGATCATCTCCAATCGTCGCCACCACACGGCACTCTGCCAGGCGCAGGAGGCTCTCACGGCCGCCCTCAACGCACTGCAGAACAATATCCCGACCGACCTCATGAGTGAGGATATACGCCTCGCCTTGCATCACCTCGGCTCCATCACCGGCGAAATCTCTTCAGAAGATATCCTGCAAAATATCTTTTCTCACTTCTGCATCGGCAAGTAATTTTTACACTCTAACGCCCACTAATAAACACTAATGCCTACAAAAATCGGCTGAAAATCACCCAAAATAGACAAAAAATCCCGAGAGTT
>JAGBYV010000336.1 GCA_017628595.1 Alistipes sp. | reverse complement strand
TGGATAGGCTGGAATGAATCCTTGCCATACTTTGCGTAGTGACCCGATGTAACGTAGAGGTCCTTGTTACCGATATGGGGAGTGATAACCTGCATATAGCCGTAATCCTTCTGAATCTGGCGAAGGAAACGCTCCAGACGGTCGCGCAACTCTGCACCCTTGGGGAGCCACATAGGAAGGCCCTGACCCACACGCTGTGAGAACATGAAGAGTTCGAGATCCTTACCCAGCTTGCGGTGGTCACGCTTCTTGGCCTCCTCGATCATTACGAGGTACTCGTCAAGCATTGACTTCTTGGGGAAAGATACACCGTAGATACGTGTAAGCATCTTGTTCTTCTCGTTGCCACGCCAGTAAGCACCAGCCACAGAGGTCAGCTTAACGGCCTTGATAAAGCCTGTGTTGGGGATATGCGGGCCACGACAAAGGTCGGTGAACTCGCCATTGGTATAGAATGAGATGGTACCGTCCTCAAGGTCCTGGATAAGCTCAACCTTGTACTGGTCACCCTTCTCGGTAAATGTCTTCAATGCGTCAGCCTTCGACACCTCGGTACGCACCAGCTCCTCCTTCTGACGAGCCAGCTCCTGCATCTTCTTCTCGATGGTTGCAAGGTCACCCTCGGTGATGGGGGTGGGAGAATCTACGTCGTAGTAGAAACCATTGTCAATAGCGGGACCGATACCGAACTTAATGCCCGGATAGAGCGACTGCAAAGCCTCAGCCAAAAGGTGTGATGAGGTGTGCCAGAAGGCGTGCTTGCCCTCAGCGTCGTCCCACTTGTAGAATTTGATTGTAGAGTCGGCGTCGATTGAGTGGCTCATATCGACAGTCTGGTCATTTACCGAAGCGGCCAAACAGTCGGCAGCGAGACGAGGGCTGATGCTCTCGGCTACTTGGTAAGCGGTTGTTCCTGCGGCAAACTCCTTGACATTGCCATCAGGAAAAGTGATTTTAATCATAGTCTTTATTTAGTTTTATGTTTTGAATCTTCCCGACGCTTCCACAATTACGAGACGGAATACGTCGTCCGATTCGGTTAATCAATTATTTCTCTTTTTTCTTCTCGCGGCGATACAGCATTATCCACATCACGGAGCTAAACAAGGCACAAACGAACAAAAATATCGGCAGCCAATCAGCCTCGCCAGTTGTAAGGTATTTTTTAAACCACAAATATATTCCCTCGATCGATGCCACCAGAACCACGCTCCATAGCACGATGCTTAGCTTCCACACCTTTGCGTTTTTAATCATACCCTGACGTTATTACTACTCTTTACTCTCTTTGCGCTTACGGAAATATGTGTAGATCCACCAAAGGGCAACTACCAGCATACACGCCTCGCAGACGATTGGCATCCACTGAGGCTCTTCGCCAGTGTTAGCCTTGTACACATTCAGTCCCAGGCCAAGCATAGCAATTACTGCCACCGCCATACTCAGCACCAGATTTCCCTTAGTGCGTTTTGTAAAACCCTGATCTAACATAATTTTTTCGCTACTCTAATTCTACTCCTCTGTCTCGGGCAGTTTCAAATCCTTAACCGATATGTCGCGACCCTTCTCGCGCTCGAAGTGCTGCAACGGACGCGCAGTCCAGTCAGCCCACTCCTCGCGACAACGCACAATGTCGATAGCGGCATAAATAGCATTACGCATCGACTGCGCATCAGCTACACCCTTGCCGGCAATATCATACGCAGTGCCGTGGTCAGGCGAGGTGCGCACAGCCGAGAGACCTGCGGTGAAGTTCACGCCATCGGGCGAGAGTGTCTTGAATGGTGTAAGGCCTTGATCGTGGTACATAGCCAGCACGGCATCATACTTGGCATATCCGCCGCCAGCGAACAGACCATCGGCGGGGAAAGGGCCAAAGGCCAAAGTGCCCTGCTCGAAAGCCTCGACGATGGCAGGCTTGATGATCTCCTGCTCCTCTGTGCCGAGCATACCGCCCTCACCTGCGTGGGGATTGAGCGAGAGAACGGCAATGCGAGGCTCCACAATACCGAAGTCCTCCTTGAGCGACTGACGAAGCGTCGAGAGCGAAGAGAGGATCTTCTCCTTGGTGATACTCTGACTGACCTCCGCCACGGGGATATGGATCGTAACCAAACCCACACGCAGACGGTCGCTGCACATAATCATCATAGGCTCGCCCTCGAGGTGCGCGGCCACAAACTCGGTGTGTCCCGTATATGAGAATGTCTCGCTCTGTGCCGACTCCTTATCAATGGGAGCAGTGACCATAGCGTCGATTGCGCCCTCCTTTAGATCAGCTATAGCCATCTCCAACGCCTCAACAGCCGCCTTGCCACCCTCCTTTGAGGCAACACCCGGCTGGGGATCGGCATCGCCCGTATCGACAAGGTTGATCTTGCCACGACGTGCATCGTCAGCCGACTTTACAACGTTGAACTGAACACCATAATCCTCCTTATCGAGGATCGACATATAATACTTGGCGGCCTTGAGAGAGCCGTAGATGACGGGAGTAAATAGTTCGGCGATACGCTGATCGGCAAAGGTGCGGAGAATAACCTCCCAGCCTACGCCATTCACGTCGCCCTGTGTAATTCCTATCTTAAGTCTTGAATCCGACATAATTAAATCCATACTATTTCA